>CALZDK010000073.1 GCA_945637645.1 uncultured Prevotella sp. | reverse complement strand
GTCAACTCGTCAACTTTTAAAAATATATGGAACAGATAAGACAGACAATAGAGAATTGGAGCTTGTTAGCAGGAATCTCCGAACAGATGGCGGTTTTTGCTGCCGACGCTGTGCTCGTTATAGTGGCACTGCTGCTGTCGTGGTTGGCTTATGCCGTGTGCCACCATCTTGTGGTGCCGCTGACAGTGCGCCTTACGGAAAAGACACAGGTGGAGTGGGACGACGTGCTGCTCAACGAGCACACCTTGGGAAAAGCATGCATGATAGTGCCTGCAATAGTGGCGTGGATGTTCATTCCCCACATCTTCTACCGCTTCCCTATGGTGGAGACAACACTTGAGAGGCTTACCGCAATCTATATCACCATTGCCTCCACCAAACTCGCCATAACTATAGTTGAGTCTATAAAGATGCTCGACTCCGACCGTCGCACTGCCCGCCACCAATATCTCCACACCTTTTGCGGAGTGCTGAAAATCATCGTCATCTTCCTTTCCGCCATAGCCATAGTGGCAATAGTCATCGACCGCAGCCCGCTCACGCTTCTCGCAGGACTCGGAGCCACCTCGGCAGTGCTGATGCTCGTTTTCAAGGACGCCATCTCAGGACTTGTGGCAGGAGTGAGGCTCACGAGCAACGACATGCTCCACAAAGGCGACTGGATAACAGTGGAAAAGGCAGGCATCAACGGAATAGTGGAGGACATAACTCTCACCACCGTCAAGGTGCGCAACTACGACAACACCACACTCACCATCACTCCACAGACACTGGTGGAGGACTCGTTCCAAAACTGGAACACCATGCAGGAGGGCGAGGGACGGCGAGTAACCCGACGCGTTTATTTCGACTTCCGTTTCATTCGCCACATCGACGATGCCATACGCCAGAGACTCCGTGATCGTGGCTATGTGGCAAAGGGACTGCTGGAGGAGATCGACATGGGCAACGACACCGTGAACCTGACCCTCTTCCGCACCTATGCCGAACGCTATCTCGCCCGCCATGCCGACGTGAATGCCGATATGATCTATATGGTTCGACAGCACGAGGCAACCCCCACAGGTCTGCCCGTGGAGTTCTATTTCTTCCTCCACGAAAAGCAGTGGAAGAGCTACGAGGAGAAGATGGCAGCCATACTCGAACACTTCTATGCCGCCATTCCCGATTTCGGTCTCAGCATCTACCAAAGGGACGTTGCAGAGCAAATTCAGCATTTTTTGCACTAAAAGTTTGGAAATATCGGAAACTTTTAATATCTTTGCGGCAACTTTAACCATACATATATATGAAAATGAGGTTCAACAATAGAATGATAACCCTGATACTCGGAGCACTTGTAGTGATCTTGAGTGCCATTGTGGTGCTTAGTGTCCAGGGACCAATCAATACGCTAAACGAAATCAAGGAACGCGAAAAAGCCGTGATAAGTAAGATGAACGTGATAAGGAATGCAGAGCTGCGCTACCGGCAGGTCAACGGCGACTACTGTGGTTCCATAGACTCACTCGCCATGGCAGGATTCATTGAAGACTCGGTTAAGTACATACCCTTCTCCAACGGTGTCAAGTTCACCATAAAAAAGAAAACCGTGGAACTTAACAGCAAGGGCGACCTAAATAGTTTCATGGAATGTTACGCACTCTACGACGACTATCTCCGTGGTCTCGACGAGGACGTGATATCCGATGCCAAGCAACAGGCTGCAAAGAAGGGCGACTTCCCCGGTCTGAGGTTTGGCAACATTGAGCAAAGTGGCGACAACATTGGAAACTGGGAATAGTAAAGCGGCATGACAAATACAGAAAACACGCCAAGACAAAGACTGGTGATAAGGGCAAGCCGCTATTGGTTCGCCTTTGCCGTACAGAACATCGACGAGCCCGAAAAGCCTGTCAGTTTCACCCCCTATACTTCCAAGGCAAGCATGTCGGTGGCTGCCAACCTGCGTGAGGCGTGCAAGACTCTCGACTTCCTCAGCTCCAAGTTCTACAAGGTGGTGGTGATGGTTGACGAGCCATTGCTCACCGTTCCTCTCGATTTCTATGATGAGGCGGAAGCGACAAAGCTCTATGCCCATTCCTATCCCGACACAGCCAACAACTGCGTGATGGCAAACATCATTGGCGACCTTAACGTGGCAGTGGTCTTCGCCATCTCCAAAGACCTGCAGACAGTCATTACCGACCGCTTCGGCGAAGCCCTCATTTTCCATGCCTCCACACCAGTGTGGCGCAATCTCTTCCATCGCAGCTTCCTTGGGTCACGCAATAAGCTCTATGCCTATTTCCATGCCCACCAGCGCATGGAGTTGGTGTGCTATGGAACAAAACGCCTGAGATACTGCAACGTGTTCGACACCACCAACGCCCACGACGCGCTCTATTTCATACTTAGCGTATGGCGTATGCTGTCGATGAAGGAAAACCACGACGAGCTGCATCTTGTAGGCGACATTCCCGATAACCAGTGGCTTGAGGCTGAACTGAAATCCTATCTCAAGCGCGTATATACCATCAACCCGTCGAGCGACTTCAACCGTTCGCCCATAACAAAAATAAAGGACATGCCCTACGACATGATGACCTATTTCATTAAAGGACGATAGAAAACGAAAGAAAAAGATGAGAATAATAACAGGACAATATAAGGGACGCCACTTCGACGTCCCGCGTTCGTTCAAGGCACGCCCCACCACCGACTTCGCCAAGGAGAACATCTTCAACGTGCTCAATGCCTACATCGATTTCGAAGGCACCACAGCACTCGACCTCTTCTCCGGCACAGGAAGCATCTCGCTTGAGCTGCTTTCAAGAGGCTGCTCCACAGTGGTGAGCGTGGAAGCCGACCGCGACCATCATGCCTTCATCAAGCAGTGTCTTTCCAAACTCGCCACCGACCGCTGCATGGCAATCCGTGGCGATGTGTTCCGCTTTGTCAAGTCTTGTCGCCAGCAGTTCGACTTCATCTTCGCCGATCCTCCCTACGCCCTCAAGGAACTGTCCTCCATTCCCGACCTCATTTTCAGTCGCAACCTGCTTAAGCCCGATGGCATATTTGTGTTCGAGCATGGCAAGGACAACGACTTTTCTTCTCATCCCTGTTTCGTTGAGCACCGGTCATACGGAAGCGTCAACTTCAGCCTGTTCAGAAGCGTCGTCGAGAGCTGAGAACTGCATGCAACAGCGCACCACCTCCGTCTCGTTGTCTCCGCCGCCTTTGGTTATGCGGATGTTGAACGTGAGGTTGTCTGCCGTTTCCTGATAGAAATTCAGCCTGTCGCCGCCGTGGCTCTCTGCAACGTAAGCAATGTCGAAACGGCGTAGGCGGTGAGTGGCATACCAGTCAACGGAAAACAGGTCAAGAGTGTGCTCCACATATTTTATCGAGTTGATGTGTCCGTTCACGTCAACATCGCTGTAGAACGTGTCGATGCTGCGCACCAATGGAGCGTCAGCCCCCATTTTCACTCTCGATCCCTTTGCTATCGGGCAATCCTTGTCGCGCTCCACCCAATCGTTTATCGCTCCGTTGTCTATTGCGAGAATGTCTGTCGGCTGGCGTGTCTCGGTGTCTATCAGAGCCCACACGCTGCGCCCATAGCCCAAAGCTTGTCCGTCCTCACTTGTCACCTTGAAATTTCTGTTGGTGAAATAGCGCATGGCACTCTCCACCCATGTCTCCACGGTGAAGCGTGTGTATTGTTTCGGCATCTCCACCATCTCAATGGCAAGACGCGAGAGAACCCACGTCTTGTGTATCGGGTTCAGTCGCGTCATGCCGAAATTGCGTTCCGTGGAATGGAAATCGGCAGCGTTGAGCATGTGGTTGCCCAGATGTCCCATGAAGAGCCTGTGCGAGAAGTCACAGTGAAACGGCTCCGCCAGGAATTCGTATCGTCCTACCTTATCCATTCTTCTCTCTCTGTTCAAGATATTTGCTCACCTCCTCAGTGGTGCTTCTCGTCACTGCGATGCGTCCGGACCGGGTGTATTGCAGCACGCAGTCAAACTCGTTCAGTGCGTAGAAGAGGTTCATAATGTCCTCGGTGAGTCCGCTTTTCATCACGATGACGTATGTCGGGTTCACCTCCGTGATAATGGCTTCCTGCTTGCGTATGATGCGTGATATTTCGGGGTTTCCGAGCACCTTTTCCGTGGCGAGCTTGTAGAGACCTGTCTCTCGTATGAAGAGCTCGTCGTCGGTGAAGTGTGTAGCCTTCACCACGTCAATCTTCTTCTCTATCTGCTTCGTTATCTTCACAATCTGGTCCTCGTCGCTCCACGCCGTGATGGTGTATTTGTGTAGTCCAGGAATGCTCGATGCCGACACGTTAAGACTCTCTATGTTCACCTGGCGTCGTGTGAATACTGCGGTAATCTGGTTCAGTATTCCGGCAATGTTCTCTGAATAGACCAGCAGTGTATATAATTTCTTTTCTTCCATTGTGTTCTTTCCTATTAACAATCAAGTTCTGTCTTGATATTTATCTCTAACATCATGTCGTCGATGCTGTGTCCCGGTGCAATCATCGGAGCCACGTTGTCCTCTTCCTTCACCGCACACTCCAGTATGTATGGCCCGTCGGTGGCGAGCATCTTCTCTACGGCAGCCTTCAGGTCGGCACGTTCTGTCACCACTCCGTATGGTATGTGGTAAGCCTCGGCAATGAGCTGATAGTGAGGATTCATCATCCGTGTGAACGACTTGCGCTGCTGGAAGAACATGTCCTGCCACTGTCGCACGTTGCCCAGGTAGTTGTTGTTCATCATTATCATCTTCACCGGCGACTGGTTCTCCATTATGGTGCCAAGTTCCTGAATGTTCATCTGGAAACCTCCGTCGCCCGAGAACATACACACTGTGCGGTCGGGAGCGCCGAATGTGGCTCCTATGGCAGCAGGCAGTCCGAATCCCATTGTTCCAAGTCCGCCGCTGGTCACCACAGACCGTTTCTTGTTGTATTTGAAATAGCGGCACGAGAACATCTGGTTCTGCCCCACGTCGTTCACGAGCACGGCGTCGCCCTTTGTCGCCTCTGCCACGGCATTCACGATCTCGCCCATGAGCAGTGGACCTTCCTTCGGGTGTATGGCAGGCTCTATCACCTTCTCCACCTCCATCTGGTGATATTCGGCAAAACTGTCGCGCCACTCTCGGTGGTTGTTCTTCTGCAGCAGTCGGGTTATGGCAGGCAGCGACACCTTGCAGTCGGCAACCACAGCCACATCCACCGGTATGCACTTGTTAATCTCCGATTGGTCGATGTCGAGATGTATTATCTTTGCCTGCTTGGCGTATGTGTTTGGCGTGCCTGTGTCGCGGTCGCTGAATCTCATGCCGATGGCTATCAGCACGTCGCACTCCTGCTCCTTGATGTTTGGCGCATAGTTGCCGTGCATTCCGAGCATACCCATGTTCAGCGGGTGGTCGGTAGGCAGTGCGGAGAGTCCGAGGAGGGTGCGTGCCGCAGGAATGTCGGCTTTCTCAAGAAACTCCACCAGCTCGTTCTGTGCGCCGCCCAACTCCACTCCGTGACCCACGAGCGCGAGAGGCTTCTTGGCGGAGTTGATAAGAGCTGCCGCTTCCTCCACGGCCTTCTGGTTGAGGGTGGGGTAGGGAACATAGCTGCGCACGAAATCCACCTTGGCAGGATGCCATTCGGTCTTCTCTACCTGTGCGTTCTTCGCGAAGTCAAGCACCACTGGACCCGGGCGGCCTGTGCGTGCAATGTAGAACGCGCGGCTCACAGCCCATGCCACGTCCTCGGCACGGCGTATCTGGTAGCTCCATTTCGATATTGGCTGTGCCACGCCCACGAGGTCAACCTCCTGGAAGGCGTCGGTGCCGAGCACGCTGGTGCCCACCTGTCCTGCTATCACCACAATAGGTGTGGAGTCCATCATGGCGTCGGCAACACCCGTGAGGGTGTTTGTGGCGCCTGGTCCGCTGGTTACGATACACACTCCCACTTCGTCGCACACCCTTGCATAGCCTTCCGCAGCGTGTGCGGCAGCCTGCTCGTGGCGCACGAGTATGTGGTCAAAAGCTTTCTTCTCTCCCCTCGTATAGTCGTAGAGGGCGTCGTAAACTGGCATTATGGAGCCTCCGGGATAGCCGAAAATGGTCTTCACCCCTTCTTCCTTGAGAGCTCTCATCAGAGCCTCTGCTCCTGTTATATTATCGTTTGACATTGAGTCTATAGAACTTTATTGTTTTTTATTTTGACTTCGTCCTTTCTTAGTCTTCAATCAGTCTCACTCCTCCCTTGTCGGCACTTGCCACGCTCTGTGCATAAGCCTTCAGCGCCTTGCTCACCTTGCGGTCGCGCTTCAGTGGCTGCTGTGGGCGTGCGGCAAGTTCCTCGTCGCTCAGGCGCACGTTGATGGAACGGTTGGGGATGTCAATCTCTATTATGTCGCCATCCTTAATCTTTCCTATGTTGCCGCCTGCTGCCGCCTCTGGCGAGATGTGTCCGATGCTCAGTCCGCTGGTGCCGCCCGAGAATCGTCCGTCGGTGATGAGTGCGCACTCCTTGCCGAGGTGCATACTCTTTATATAAGAGGTGGGATAGAGCATCTCCTGCATTCCGGGTCCGCCCTTCGGTCCCTCGTGAGTTATCACCACGCAGTCGCCGCTCTTTATCTTTCCGCCGAGTATTCCCTCGCAGGCGTCCTCCTGAGAGTCAAACACCTTGGCAGGTCCTGAGAATTTCCACAGCGCCTCGTCCACTCCCGCTGTCTTCACCACACATCCGTCCTGTGCAATGTTGCCGAAGAGCACTGCCAGTCCGCCGTCCTTGGTGTATGCATGCTCCAGGTCTCGTATGCATCCGTTGGCTCTGTCGGTGTCCAGTTCGCCCCACTGTGCGTTCTGGCTTCCCATTTTTGTCGAGAACTTGCGTCCCGGTGCAGTCTGGTATATTCTGTTTGCCTCCGGGTCAATGTTCTCACCTGTTATGTCATACTTCGCCATCTGCTCGCCGAGGGTCTTTCCATCGACGCGTATTGCCGAACCGTCAATCAGTCCGCCCTTGTTCAGCTCGTTCAGAATGCCGAGTATTCCTCCTGCGCGTCCACACTCCTGCACACTGTATTTCTGGGTGTTAGGAGCCAGTTTGCAGAGACAAGGCACTCGTCGGCTCAGTTCGTCGATGTCGCTCATCTTGAAGTCGGCTCCAGCCTCCTGAGCCACTGCAAGCAGGTGTAGCACAGTGTTGGTGCTGCCTCCCATTGCAATGTCGAGAGTCATGGCGTTGAGGAAAGCCTTGCGTGTTGCGATGCTCTTTGGCAGCACGCTCTCGTCACCGTCCTCATAGTATGCGAAGGCGTTTTTCACCACCTGTCGTGCGGCGTCCTTGAAAAGGCGTATGCGGTTCTCGTGTGTGGCGAGTATTGTTCCGTTGCCGGGCAGCGAGAGACCAATGGCCTCAGTCAGCGAGTTCATCGAGTTGGCTGTGAACATACCCGAGCAGCTTCCGCATCCCGGACACGAGCAACCCTCTATCTCTGCCATCTCTTCGTCGCTCACCGACGGGTCGGCACCCTTAATCATTGCCGTAATAAGGTCGGCGTTCTCACCGCGCCATCGTCCAGCCTCCATAGGTCCTCCAGAACAGAACACCGTAGGAATGTTGAGGCGCATGGAAGCCATAAGCATACCTGGAGTCACCTTGTCGCAGTTTGAGATGCATATCATTGCGTCAGCCTTGTGGGCGTTACACATATACTCAACCGAGTCGGCAATGATGTCGCGCGATGGCAGCGAGTATAGCATTCCGTCGTGTCCCATGGCTATGCCGTCGTCGATGGCTATAGTGTTGAACTCTGCGGCGTAGCAGCCCATTGCCTCAATCTCCTGCTTCACGATCTGTCCTATCTCGTGCAGGTGTGTATGGCCAGGAACAAACTGTGTGAACGAGTTGACCACGGCAATGATGGGTTTGCCAAACTGCTCACGCTTCATTCCCGTAGCCACCCAGAGCGCACGCGCTCCTGCCATTCTTCTTCCTTCAGTGCACACGGCACTTCTCAACTGATGTTTCATTGTTTATATGCTTTTGTTATCGTTTTCGTTTTCGTTTTTCTTTTCGTTTTCTTTTCGTTTTTCTTTTCGTTTTCTTATTTTTTAGGCTGCAAAGTTACTCCTTTTTTCGCTAACTGCCAACGATTTTTTGCATAAAATTCCTATCTTGTTACACTTTTATATAAATAAAACGCAAAAAACGTATAAACCGAAAGTAAAACTGCACTTTAGGTTGGTGTTTGTGCAAAAAAACAAAAAAAACAGTAAATGTTTGGCTGTTACAAATATAATGAGTACCTTTGCCGGGAGAAAAAACAAAGAAAACAGTTTATAAAGATAAAAAATGGAAAATAAGCACAACATGTTCATCGCCGTGAGCTATACGCTCTACACCGTTGATGGCGAGAAGAGAGAGAAGATTGAGGAAGCGCCAACAACAAAGCCTTTCGAGTTCATTTCAGGTTTCGGAGTGACACTCGACGAGTTTGAGAAACAAGTGGTGGACCTCGATCCGGGAACCGCCTTCGACTTCGAGTTGACAAAAGACCAGGCCTACGGCGACTATGAGGCAGCGAGAGTGCTCGACCTCGACCGTTCCATCTTCCAAATCAACGGCCATTTCGACCACGAGAACATCTTCGAGGGCGCCATCGTTCCCTTGCAGAACGAAGACGGAAACCATTTCTACGGACGCGTGCTCGCCATCACCGACGACAAGGTGAAAATGGACCTCAACCACCCGTTGGCTGGCAAGACCCTCAACTTCAAGGGACGCATGCTCGAAAAACGTGAGGCAACAAACCAGGAGATACAAAACCTCGTCAACTTCCTCAGTGGCGAGGGAGGCTGCGGCTGCGGCTGCGACGACTGCGGAGGCGGCTGCGACCACGACCATCACCACCACGAAGGAGGCTGCGGCTGCGGACACTGCCACTAAATTCGCCTTGCGATAAAACTTCGTTAAAGATTAAAAGCACTTTGTGCTTAAAGAGTTTCCGTAAGGAGTTCCTTTAAGGCAACGCCTTTTACTCTTTAAGGCAACGCCTTTTACTCTTTAAGGCAA
>CALZDK010000072.1 GCA_945637645.1 uncultured Prevotella sp. | reverse complement strand
CACATGGGTCTGCCCCTACAGGCGGCGGTTTAGTAACTTCAGAAACTTGAGTAAGGGAAGTTAAAGAAGTTAAGGAAGTTAAGGACAAATGTCAAAGTCAAGAAAACTCCCGAAAGGAAGCGAAGAGACTATTGTCTTTAACTTCCTTAACTTCTTTAACTTCCTTAACTTCTTAGAGTTGAGCACATGCGAAACTTTAGTTATTCAGTTAACACCTTCCTCAAACTCCTTTAAAGCGTTCCCTTGGTGCTTGGCAACTCGAAATGGTATATGTCGCGGCGTACAGCCATGCGCAGGCTTCGTGCCAACGCCTTGAATATTCCTTCAATCTTGTGGTGCTCGTTTTGTCCCTCAGCCTTGATGTTGAGGTTCATTCGGGCGGCGTCGCTGAGGCTCTTGAAGAAGTGGAGGAACATTTCTGTTGGCATCTCGCCTATTTTCTCACGATGGAACTCCGCGTCCCAGACGAGCCAAGGGCGTCCGCCGAAGTCGAGGGCAACGGAGCAGAGGCAGTCGTCCATAGGCAGCGAGTATCCGTAACGCTCTATTCCCCGTTTGTCGCCGAGAGCTTTCAGCAGACATTCTCCGAGAGCGAGAGCAGTGTCCTCAATGGTGTGGTGCTCGTCAACATGTAGGTCGCCGTTCACCTTCACTGTGAGATCCATCATTCCGTGTTTCCCTATTTGTTCGAGCATGTGGTCGAAGAATCCGAGTCCGGTGCTTATGTCGCAGCGTCCAGTTCCGTCGAGGTCCACAGCCACATGGATGTCGGTCTCCTTTGTGGTGCGTCTCACCTCAGCCTTGCGCTCTCCGGCAAAAAGAGTCTCGGCAATCTTGTCCCAAGTCATTCCGTCGCGACCGAGAATTAGAGCCTTGCAACCTATGTTCTCGGCAAACTGGCGGTCGGTGTCGCGGTCGCCTATGACGTAGCTTCCTGCAATGTCGTAGTCGGGGTTGCCTATGTATTTCTCCACAAGTCCTGTGTTTGGCTTTCGTGTGGGTGCGTTGTCCTCTGGGAAATGTCGGTCGATGAGAATGTCGTCGAAGGTGATGCCTTCTCCCTCAAGACTTTGGAGAATGAAATTGTGTACTGGCCAGAAGGTGTCTTCAGGAAAGGAGTCGGTGCCGAGTCCGTCTTGGTTCGACACCATCACAAACTCGAAATCGAGTTTTGAACGTATGAATCCGAGGTTGCGGAACATACCCTTTGTAAACTTCAGTTTCTCAAACGAGTCTATCTGCTCGTCAGCAGGCTCCTCGATGAGGGTGCCGTCGCGGTCGATGAATAATATTTTCTTCATTATCAGATGTTTTGAATTTCTTGGTTAAACTTTTTCTTCTCCTCCTCCTGAGTGTCTATTGAACCGTAGCAATAGTAGCCGATGAAGTGGAAACCGCAGCGCAGAATCACCTCCACGAAGCCTGCGAAAGCCATCACTACGGCAGTGAGAGGCACAATGTAGGAAGGCATGCCGAGCGGGTCGCCGAAGAGCACACCGAGGTTGGCGTGGAAGTTGGCGAGAGCCACCACTATTGCAGGCAGGAGCAAAATTACCGACACTATAAGGAGTATTATAACTGTCATCACTATTGCCACGAAGAGCTGTCCGTAGTGGCGTATTCCGCACTTGAGGTTGGAGAGGAGCGAAGGCCAAAACTTCTGTTCTCTGTCGAGCATATATTTCACCACCACATAGAACATCGGCGGCATCGACAGCAGGAACAGCACTGTTGCAAACACAACTGTCGCGTCGGTTGTCACCATAGCCTTTCCGCCCATTTTCCCTATTGCGACACTTGCGGCATAAGAGACGGCGAGCAGCAGCACGAACACCGCCCCGCAGACAATGGCAGAGCAGACAAAGCCCTTCAGTGCTCGCCATGCCCAGTGGCGGTCAAATTCAAACCATCTGCCTCTTTTTGCCATCTTCCCTGTTGATCGGTGCTCGTCGAGCAGTCTGAAGGCGCAAGAGTATGTGGCAATCTCCACTAACCCTCCTGCGAAAATGGCCACCGCGGAGAGAACGAAAATGGCGAGATAGTCGTCCAACAGAGTATATGCCGTCTCCGGGCTTACAAAAGCGTTGAGGTTGAGTCGTGGGTATTGTATCACGGCAATAGTGCCGACGACACTAAAGCACAGTGCGAAAAGTACCGCCGGCATCCATGTCGCCTTGAGTAGCCGACGGAAGTTAGACAAGTACAATTGGCAGCCCATTCTCACGCAAGAACGTGAGCTGCGACCCCTAAATAGGGCTTCTTCGTTGCTATTTTCCATTTTTTTATGTTTTTATTTTCGTTTAGAGTTGCAAAGATAGTGATTTTTTGTTATCTTTGCCAACAATATTAATACTTATTATGAAAATATTGAAATGGGGCTTCATCGGATGCGGTGAGGTGACAGAGAAAAAAAGCGGTCCTGCGTTTAGCGAGGTGACCGGCTCCATGGTGGAGGCGGTGATGAGCCGAAACGAGAAAAACGCACGCCGATATGCTGAGCGTCATGGCATAAACAAGTGGTACTCCGACGCCCAGGAACTTATTGACGACCCCGACGTGAACGCCATATACATAGCCACGCCACCGTCGAGCCACGCCACCTTCGCCATAATGGCAATGAAGGCTGGCAAGCCGGTGTATGTGGAGAAACCGTTGGCTGCCAACTACGAGGACTGTGCTCGTGTGAACCGTGTGAGCGAGGAGACCGGAGTGCCCTGCTTTGTGGCATACTATCGCCGTTATCTGCCATATTTCCAGAAGGTGAAGCAGATAGTGCAGAACGGCACCATTGGTAACGTTATGAACGTTCAGGTGCGCTTTGCCGTTCCTCCGCGCGACCTCGACTATTCTAACCCTGAGAACCTGCCGTGGCGCTTGCAGCCCGACATTGCCGGAGGAGGATATTTCTACGACCTTGCGCCCCATCAGCTCGACTTGCTCCAGGACATGTTTGGAGTCATTGTCGAGGCCGACGGCATTTGTGCCAACCGCGCCAACCTGTACAATGTTGAGGACTCCGTTAGCGCCTGTTTCCGTTTCGAGAGCGGATTGCCGGGCAGCGGGTCGTGGTGTTTCGTGGCTCATGAGTCGGCAAAGGAAGACCGCATCACTGTCATTGGCGACAAGGGTCAGGTGAGCTTCTCGGTGTTCAACTACGACCCCATACGCCTAAACACCCTTGACGGTACACAAAACATCACGGTGCCCAATCCGCCGTATGTCCAGTATCCGCTCATAAAAAGTGTGATAGAGCATCTGCAGGGCATCAGCGTGTGTTCCTGTACGAGTGTGTCCGCCACGCCGGTAAACTGGGTGATGGACCGCATTTTGGGTAAGTTCTGAAAAAAGTCAGGTTTATGAAAGGGCATCGGTTGGTGAGAGAAACCTTACACACTACACTTGGAAAGTGGTTGGCAGTGGTGCTGCTTGCCACTTTTGGCGTGCAGTCGGTAAAGGCAGACACGGAAGCGGTGTCGTCTCTTGCCAACGACAGCACAAGCAGGTCGCTTGCCGACGAGGCGTTGGGGAAGATAAAGAAGACGGTGAGGGGCTTCAGTGCCATAGACACCAACTATATTGAGCCGCAGCACTACAACTACGCCCTGATGCTGCAGACCACGATCAATTACGACATGTATTGGCTTAAGAGCAACTCCGGGCAAAAGGTGATGCTCTCCCCTGATGCCGCATTGCGTGTGGGACCATATTTCGGCTGGCGATGGCTCTTCCTCGGCTACACCTTCGAGCTGAAAAACATCGGCGTGAAGGACAACAAGCTGAAGAAAGAGTTTGCCCTGAGTCTCTACAGCTCGCAGATAGGCGTTGACCTCTTCTACCGCCGCACAGGAAACGACTACAAGATAAGGAAGTCGGATTTCGGCGACAAGGTGGATGTGTCGAAGCTGAAGGACGTCGATTTCGACGGGCTCAACGTAGGCATCACAGGCTTCAACCTCTACTATATCTTCAACCACAACCGCTTCTCCTATCCCGCTGCCTTCTCGCAGAGCACCATACAGAAGATAAGTTGCGGATCGTGGCTGGCGGGAATAGGATATACAAGGCAGAGCCTCGACCTCGACCATGAGAAGCTGAAGGAGGTGGTGGAGAGAAACTGCGACGTGGATGTGAGGATAGACAGCAGCCTTATGTTCAACTCGGTGAAATACTACGACCTGAACATTTCGGCGGGATATGCCTACAACTGGGTGTTTGCCAAAAACTGGCTCTTCTGCTCCAGCGTCTCAGGTGCCCTCGCCTACAAGCGGTCGCAGGGAAACGTGGGGCGCGAGGAGGGCGACGACTTCACGTTCAAGAACTTCAATCTCGACGGCATCATACGCCTTGGACTGGTGTATAACAACATGCGCTGGTATGCCGGTTCGAGCGTTATTCTCCACAGCTACAACTACCACAAGTCGCGCTTCTCCACAAACAACATCTTCGGAAGCCTGAACGTCTATGTGGGCATGAACTTCGGACTGAAGAAGGGCTACAAGAAACAGGAAAAAAAGAAAAACAAATGAGAAGAAGAACATATATAATAATATGTATGCTGCTGGTTTGCGTCGCGGACTGGGCACAGCGGAGCACACCTTACGACGTGGTTGACACCCCGGCGGACAAAACCACGGTGGAGCGACTGCTCAGCGAGGCGGAGAGTCTGAAAGAAGGCAGCAACCTCACACTCTTCTTCGCAAGGAAGTTTGTCGGACTGCCCTATGTGGCAAACACCCTTGAGGTGGCAGACCCGGAGTGCCTCGTGGTCGATACACGCCGTTTCGACTGCACCACACTCGTGGAGACGGTAACGGCGTTGACCATCTGCTCCCGGCATGGCGACAGCCGCTACGAGGACTTTCTCGACGTGCTGATGTCGTTGCGCTATGGTGAATCTCTCAGCGGCTATGCGAGCCGCATCCACTATTTCACCGACTGGATAGCGCAAAACCACACAAGAGGGTGGGTGAGGGACATACAGGGTCCCAATCCGCCGTTCAAGGCAGTGCAGACCATCGACCTGTGGTTTATGAGCCGCAATGCCGACAAATATCTGATGCTGAGGCGTCACCCTGAGTTCGTTCCGGAGATACGCCGCCAAGAGGAAATCTACAAGGGACGCAAGTTCCGATACATACCCAAATCCGCTGTGGTAAACTCGCCTTCGGTGCGCCAGGCGGTTCACGATGGCGACATCATAGCCATCACCACCAACACGCCAGGGCTCGACATAGCCCATGTGGGTTTCGCCGTGTGGAAGAAAGACGGACTCCATCTGCTCAACGCTTCCCAGACCCACAAGAAAGTGGTGGAGGAAACAATGACACTCCGAACCTATCTCGACAGGCACAAGAGTTTCACAGGCTTTAGGGTAGCAAGAATAAGAAACATGAATTAAAAAAACATACAATTATGGAATTACCTGATTTTATGAGTTATGCCAGCAAATTCTCGGCAAGCGATTTCGTTGACAAGATTGCGCGTATTGCCAAAAGGGCTGGAGCAAAACTGGTTTATGCAGCGTTGATACTCTACTACACACTGCAAAGTGACAATGTGTCGAAAACCGACAAGGCTCTCATCGTAGGAGCTCTTGGATATATGATTAGTCCTCTCGACGCCATTCCCGACGCCATCCCCATCGTGGGACTCACCGACGACCTCGGAGTGCTCATCTATGTGCTGCGCAAGGTGTGGGTGAACGTTGAACCCGAAATCAAGGACAAGGCGAAGGAGAAGCTGCAGAAATGGTTCGACGAGGACGAGATTAAGGAAATTGACGATTTGGGAATCTGACCTATGGAAATAAAGACAGCCGAATACGTCATCTCCTCTCCCACGTTCTCGATGTGTCCCAACGACAGCAAGCCGGAGTATGCCTTCATAGGACGGTCCAACGTTGGCAAGTCGAGTCTCATCAACATGATCTGCCGAAACCGCAAGTTGGCGAAGACCTCCGCCACGCCTGGAAAGACAATGCTCATCAACCACTTCATCATCAACAAGGAGTGGTATCTTGTCGATTTGCCGGGATATGGCTATGCCAAACGATCGAAGTCGGAGATAGACAAGCTCGACCGCATGATTCGTGGCTACATACTGCAGCGCCAGCAGCTCACCTGTGTGTTCACACTGGTGGATGTGCGCCTTGAACCGCAGAAGATAGACCTTGAGTTCATCAACTGGCTCGGACAGAGCGGCATTCCTTTCTGCATCTTGTTCACCAAGGCAGACAAACTCTCCCAGCAGAAAGTGCAGCTCAGTGTGGAAGCCTACAAGAGGAAACTCTCGGAGACATGGGAGGAAATGCCGCCAATGATAGTGACATCGAGCGAGGACAAAAGAGGACGAGACGAACTTCTCGACTATATCGACTCCGTCAACAAGCAGCTGAAGGAGGGCAACGACTGACGATGGCACAGGAAACTCCAATGCTGGAGGTGCGCAACCTCACCAAGTCGTTTGGCTCTCTCGTGCTTTTCGAGGACATCTGCTTCAGCGTGGCGCAGGGGCAGAAAGTGGGGCTCATAGCCAAAAACGGAACCGGAAAATCCACCCTCCTCTCCATCATTGCCGGCAAGGAGGGAAGCGACAGCGGAAGCGTGATCTTCCGTCGCGACATAAAGGTGGGAATACTCGAACAGACACCGCAGTTCGACCCCAAGGAAACGGTGCTCGACGCCTGTTTCAACCACCACGGCGAGGAAGAGAAGGTGCTGAGGGCAAAGCAGATTCTCACACAGCTGAAAATCCGCGACCTGCAGCAGCCCATGGGGCAACTCAGCGGCGGACAGCAGAAACGTGTGGCTCTTGCCAACGTGCTGATAACTGAACCCGACCTGCTCATTCTCGACGAGCCCACCAACCACCTCGACCTCGAAATGATAGAGTGGTTGGAGGGATTTCTCGGACGCGGAAGAAAAACCCTGCTCATGGTAACCCACGACCGCTTCTTCCTCGACCGCGTCTGCTCGGTAATCTTGGAGCTCGACGACCGCACCGTCTATACCTATCGTGGCAACTTCTCCTACTATCTTGAGAAGCGTCAGGAACGCATCGACGCCAAGCGGGCGGAGATAGCCCGCGCCAACAATCTCTACCGCACAGAGCTGGAGTGGATGCGCCGACAGCCACAGGCGCGCGGACACAAGGCAAAATATCGTGAAGACGCTTTCTACGAGTTGGAGAAGGTGGCGAAGCAGCGTATGGAGGAAAGGCAGATGCGGCTGAAAAGCAGCAATGTATATATCGGCAGCAAGATTTTCGAGTGCCAGTATATCTCCAAGTCGTTTGGCGACGACAAGATAATAATGCGCGACTTCTACTACAACTTCAGCCGCTTTGAGAAGATGGGCATAGTGGGCAACAACGGAACAGGGAAGTCAACGTTCATAAAAATGCTGCTCACGGAGATACAGCCCGACTCAGGGCGCATCGTCGTGGGCGACACAGTGCGCTTCGGCTATTTCTCACAGGAAGGGCTGAAGTTCGACGAGGGACAGAAAGTCATCGACGTGGTGACCGACATTGCCGACTATGTTGACCTCGGCGGCGGACGACATCTCACCGCCTCGCAGCTGCTGCAGCACTTCCTCTTCACCCCTGAGCAGCAATACAACTATGTGAGCAAACTCAGTGGCGGCGAGCGAAGGAAACTCTACTTGTGTACGGTGCTCATGCGCAATCCCAACTTCCTCGTGCTCGACGAGCCTACCAACGACCTCGACATCACCACACTCAGCATACTTGAGGAATACCTGCAGGACTTCCCCGGATGCGTCATAGTGGTGAGCCACGACCGTTTCTTCATGGACCGCGTTGTTGACCATCTGCTGGTCTTCAAAGGCAACGGCGAGATAAAGGATTTTCCAGGCAACTACAGCCAGTATCGTGAGTGGTCGGGCCTGCAGTCGAAGGAAACGGAGAAGTCCTCGGAGACAAAGCCAAAGAAAACTGCCGTCTCCTACCGTAACGACACCCGACGAAAAATGTCGTTCAAGGAGAAACGAGAGTTTCAGCAGTTGGAAAAGGATATTGCCGCACTCGAGGCCGAACAGCATGAGATAGAACAGCAGTTGTGCAGCGGAACACTCTCGGTGGAACAACTTACGGAGAAGAGCCGCCGGCTCCCTGTCCTGAAAGAGCAGCTGGAGGAGAAAGAGATGCGATGGCTCGAACTTAGCGAAATAGAGGGTTGACAACAATGAACAAGTTTCCTTCACTACTCCTTGAACGCGCCGTTGGCGAGATTTCAAGGCTTCCCGGCATCGGACGTAAGACGGCACTCCGCCTTGCGCTCCATCTCCTGCGCCAAGACGAGGCTGCCACCGACGCCCTTGCCGAGGCTCTTGTCCGTCTGCGCCACGACGTGAGATATTGCAGCCGCTGCCACAACATCAGCGACAACGAGGTGTGCCCAGTCTGTTCCGATGCCCGCCGCGACTCCACAACGCTCTGTGTGGTTGAAAACGTGCAGGACGTTATGGCAATAGAAAACACCCAACAGTTCAACGGACTGTACCATGTGCTCGGCGGAATAATTTCGCCGATGGACGGAATAGGACCTTCCGACCTCAACATCGACTCGCTCGTGAAACGTGTCTCGGAAGGCGGGGTGAGGGAAGTCATTCTCGCCCTCTCGTCAACAATGGAGGGCGACACCACCAATTTCTACATCTCCCGCAGGCTGCAACCCTTGGGTGTGGCGGTGAGTGTCATAGCTCGAGGCATCTCCGTGGGCAACGAGTTGGAATACACCGACGAGGTAACTCTCGGAAGGTCCATCGTGAACCGCACACCGATGAAATAAAAGTAAAAAGAGAAATGAAAAGAACAGTAAGAATACTTCAGGCAATCTTTTGCACATCAATAGCCATTGGTGCCGTCATGGTAGCCCTGTTTGAGACCAACGTACTCTTGGAGGGCGACCTGTCGGGCAACGACGTAGTGGAATACTATTGGACCTTGGCAATGGAACTGACAACCATCGTAGCCATTCCCCTTGCCCTGCGGCTTTTCCGCTTCGGCGGAGTGAGGCGCAGGCTGTTGGCAGACAATGCTTCGCTGCTTCCTTTTGCCCTGCTGCGAATGGGGCTTCTGGCACTGCCGATGCTCGCCAACTGTCTGCTCTACTATCTGTTCATGTCCACCACCTTTGGCTATATGGGCATCATCTGCCTCCTTTGCATGACCTTCGTCTATCCCTCGGCCAACAGGTGCGAGGAGGAGGTCAATGAATAATTATTATTTAAGTTTCGGAAGTGCCGTAACCTCCCGATTGT
>CALZDK010000071.1 GCA_945637645.1 uncultured Prevotella sp. | reverse complement strand
CCGCCAGTGGTGACTACCACCGCATCGGCAAGATAAGCATCTGTCTGCGAGGTGTTTCCGTCGGAAACTGAAAGTAAATATTTAATGGTTTCCCCTTCCTTCTGAGGAACAATGTCCGTCACGCGGTGCCTTGTCTTCAGCACCACTCCATGCTTCCTCATCAGGCCAAGCAATGTGGCTACAATCTCCATTGCGTCCTGCGACACGGGGAAAACGCAATGGTCGTCTTGGGTAAGAAGCCTCACCCCAGCCTGCTCAAACCACCGGTAGGCATCGGTGTGGCTGAACTCCTTCAGCAGTCGGCGCATAAGACGCGCCCCGCGCGGATAGACCGTCTCCATGCTGCCCACACCGGCAAAACTGTTGGTGAGGTTGCATCGCCCGCCACCAGTGACAGCCACCTTTGCCAGTGCTTTCCGTCCGCTTTCAAAGACGACGACCTCTGCCAAGGGCAACCTACGTTTTATCTCAATGGCGGCGAAACATCCTGCCGCACCGGCTCCGATTATTGATATTCGCATGGGGAGAAGAAAAAAAGGAGAGAGGCGAGAAACCTTCAGCCCCTCACCTCTCCACTATGAAAACGGAATTACTTGTCCAACAGGATTTTCATCATCTCTACGGCAGCCTTGGCAACTGATGTGCCAGGACCGAAGATGGCGGCTACGCCAGCCTGATAGAGGAAGTCGTAGTCCTGTGCCGGGATAACACCGCCGGCAATGACCATGATGTCCTCACGACCAAGCTTCTTCAACTCTTCGATGAGCTGAGGCACGAGGGTCTTGTGACCTGCGGCAAGCGAGCTGACACCCACTACATGGACATCGTTCTCCACTGCCTCGCGGGCAGCCTCTGCCGGTGTCTGGAACAGTGGGCCCATGTCAACGTCGAAACCGCAGTCGGCATAACCTGTTGCCACTACCTTTGCACCACGGTCGTGACCGTCCTGACCCATCTTTGCTATGAAGACACGTGGACGACGACCTTCCTTCTGTGCGAACTCCTCGGTGAGCTGACAAGCCACTTCGAAGTCCTTGTCGTTCTTGCTTTCTGATGAATACACGCCTGAAATAGTTCTTATTATTGCCTTATAACGACCTACGACTTCCTCGCAGGCGTCGCTTATCTCTCCCAATGTGCAACGCAACTTGGCGCACTCCACTGCCTGTGCGAGAAGGTTGCCCTCGCCGGTGCGTACTATCTCGGTGAGCTTTGCAAGGGCTGCCTTGCAAGCCTCCTCGTCGCGGGCGGCGCGAACCTTTGCGAGGTTCTCCTCCTGCTGCTTGCGCACTGCGGTGTTGTCAACCTCAAGGATGTCGATTGGGTCCTCGTGGTCAAGACGATACTTGTTGGTGCCGACGATGGTCTGTACGCCAGAGTCGATGCGGGCCTGTGTGCGTGCAGCTGCCTCCTCGATACGCATCTTTGGCACACCAGTCTCGATAGCCTTAGCCATACCGCAGAGCTTCTCAATCTCCTGGATGTGCTCCCAAGCCTTGTGAACAAGTTCGTTGGTGAGGGTCTCAACGTAGTAAGAACCTGCCCATGGGTCGATGTGCTTGCACACCTTTGTCTCGTTCTGGATGTAGATCTGGGTGTTGCGGGCGATACGTGCCGAGAAGTCGGTAGGCAACGCGATGGCCTCGTCGAGGGCGTTGGTGTGGAGCGACTGGGTGTGACCAAGCACGGCTGCCATTGCCTCGATACAGGTACGACCCACGTTGTTGAACGGGTCCTGCTCGGTGAGCGACCAACCTGAGGTCTGCGAGTGGGTACGCAGTGCCATGGACTTTGGATTCTTTGCTCCGAAGCTCTTCACGATCTTTGCCCAGAGCAGACGGCCTGCACGCATCTTGGCAATCTCCATGAAGTGGTTCACGCCGATAGCCCAGAAGAACGACAGACGAGGTGCGAAAGCGTCAACGTCGATGCCGGCATTGATACCTGCACGCAGATACTCCATACCGTCTGCCAGTGTGTAGGCAAGCTCGATGTCGGCTGTGGCTCCTGCCTCCTGCATGTGATAGCCGGAGATGGAGATGGAGTTGAACTTAGGCATGTTCTGCGATGTGTATTCGAAGATGTCGGCGATGATCTTCATTGAGAATGCTGGTGGATAGATGTAGGTGTTGCGCACCATGAACTCCTTGAGGATGTCGTTCTGTATGGTACCTGCCATCTCCTCGAGCTTTGCGCCCTGCTCCAAGCCTGCCACGATGTAGAAGGCGAGGATAGGAAGCACGGCACCGTTCATGGTCATAGACACCGACATCTTGTTCAATGGAATACCGTCGAAGAGCACCTTCATGTTCTCCTCGTTGCAGATAGACACACCTGCCTTGCCCACGTCGCCCACAACGCGCTCGTTGTCTGGGTCGTAGCCACGGTGAGTAGGAAGGTCGAAGGCAACGGAGAGTCCCTTCTGGCCTGAAGCGAGGTTACGGCGATAGAACGCGTTCGACTCCTCGGCGGTGGAGAATCCGGCATACTGGCGGATGGTCCAAGGACGGAACGGATACATCATTGAGTACGGACCACGGAGGAATGGAGGAATACCGGCTGAGAAGTCGAGGTGTTCCATGCCTTCAAGGTCTTCTTTTGTATATACAGGCTTAACTTCGATGTGCTCGGGAGTCTTCCAGTTGGGAGCAATGCCATTAGCCTTCTGCCACTCGGCACCGTTCTCTGCCTTGATGCCGGAGTAAATATCTATGTTCTTAAAATCTTTTCTCATGACTTTTCGGATTATTTGATTCCCAACTTCTCGTTGTATTCTTTAAGAGTCTCAAGTACGTTACACTTAACGTGAACGAAATTCTCGATACCAGCTGCCTTGAGGTCTTCCATGCAAGCAGGAGCTCCGGCAACGATGAACATTGCGCGGTTGTCCAGATACTGGAATGCAGGAACAGCATAGGTAGCGTACTCGTCGTCGCTCGAACAGAGGACAACAATGTCGGCACCAGCCTTCAAAGCCGCGTCAACGCCCTGCTCCACAGTGTCGAAGCCAAGGTTGTCAATCACCTTATAGCCTGCACAGGCGAGGAAGTTAGAGCTGAACTGCGCACGAGCCTGACGCCATGCGAGGTTGCCGATGGTGAGCATGAATGCCACCGGTGTCTTTCCGCTCTTCTCTACGGTGAGGCGGAGATTCTCGAAGTCGGCGGCAAGGCGTGTGCTCTTTATTGCCTTGAATGTTGGCTCTGCGTCTGAACCGCAGCAGCAACCGCAGGTGAGAGGCTGCTTGCCCTCGCTGAGCTCGGTGAAGTTGGGGAACTGGTTTGTACCGAGGATGAACTCCTTGCGCTGGGCGGCATCCTTGTGGCGCTTCTCGTTGGTGGCGTTGATGTCGTCCTGTACGGTTCCAGCCTTGATGGCAGCGAGGAAACCGCCTTCTTCCTCTATCTTGAGGAAGAGTTTCCATGCCACGTCGGCAAGTGATGTGGTGAGCTCCTCGATGAAGTAAGAACCTGCCGAAGGGTCAACGACCTTGTCGAAGTGGCTCTCCTCCTTAAGCAGAAGCTGCTGGTTGCGGGCGATGCGCTCGGAGAAGTCGGTAGGTGTCTCGTAGGCTGCGTCGAACGGATTGACCACGATGGAGTGTACGCCGGCGAGGGCTGCACTCATAGTCTCCGTCTGTGTACGCAGGAGGTTTACATAGCTGTCAAAGACAGTCATATTATAAGAGGTGGTGGTTGCGTTGACGCACATCTTGCATGCGCAGTCGCACTTTGGCTCATACTGCTTAACTATTTCTGCCCAAAGCATACGGGCAGCGCGGAACTTGGCAATCTCCATGAAGTAGTTCTCTGAAATGCCGAGATTGAACTTTATCTTGCGTGCGGCAAGGGTCGGCTCCACGCCAGCCTCCACGAGCTGGTTGAGATACTCGTTACCCCAAGCCAGAGCGTAACCCAGTTCCTGCACGATGTAGGCACCGGCATTGTTCAGCGCGCCGGCATTGACGGCTACGCAGCGGAATTTGGGGAAGTCCTTCAGGGTCTCCACAATCTCAGGTGCAACAGCCAAGACAGCGGTGACGTCCTTTCCACGCATCACGATGCGGTGCATTGGGTCCCAGTCGATAGAACCGACAATCTTCTCCTTGTCGTAGCCCTTTTTCTCGAAATAGGCGACGAGGATTTTGGCAAGTTCGAGCGACCTGCGCTGACAGGTGCTGAAGTTAAGCTCCACACTCTCGCACTCGATGCCTTCGAGCAGCGTCTCGACAAATTCGGCAGACACGCTGTCGCCGCCGAACTTGAATCCGAGAGAGTCAACGCCCTTTTTGAGCACGTCGAGGGCCTTGGCATTGGCTTCCTTTGCATCGGTCACCTTGATGTCCTGACGGACATACCACTCGTTGTTGTCTTTCTTGTTGCCGCGGACGAAAGGAAACTCGCCTGGCAGAGCATCCGGAGTCTTCAGTTTCAGCACGTCTTCCCTGCGATAGAAAGGCTGCATGTTGAAACCTTCGTTAGTCCTCCATACAAGCTTCTTGTTGAAGTCGGCGCCTTTCAGGTCAACCTGAATTTTGTCGAGCCACTCCTGGGCCGTAGGCGCGGTAAACTCGGTGAAGAGTTTTTCCTTAATGTTTGACATATTCGGTCGTTTTTAATTATTATATAAGTTTATACATTTGCTCATAGATACAGTTGTCCTTACGAACAACCTTTAAAAATCGAGTGCAAAGATAGCGAATAATTTTTGTATTTATATAAAAACCGAAAGAAAAATGCGTAAAATTGTGAAATATTCAAAAAGTTGCGGCTTCTTTTAAAAATTGTTGCACAAAAATTATAATTTGAGTAATATTTTGGCTAATTTTGCAGCCGCAAACAAAGTATCACATTTTTATATTATGGAATGGCTAATTAATCTATTCACCTCAACAGAGTCTGTTGCTCACATAGCCATACTCTACGCGCTGGTCATAGCAGTGGGTGTGCTATTGGGCAAGATAAAGTTTGGAGGCATCGCTCTGGGCGTTACGTTCGTCCTCTTCGCAGGAATCCTTGCCGGTCACTTCGGTTTGACAGCTCCTGTAAACATTATCACATTCATTCAAGACTTCGGTCTCATCCTGTTCGTCTTCATGATTGGTCTGCAGGTGGGACCCGGCTTTTTCGAGAGTTTCAGAAAAGGTGGTGTCACGCTTAACGCACTTGCCACCTCGACAGTGCTGCTCAACATCGCAGTGATGTTCGTATGCTACTATCTGTTCTTCGACACCACCAATCCGCACAATCTGCCGATGATGGTGGGTACTCTCTACGGTGCCGTGACAAACACGCCTGGACTTGGTGCCGCCAACGAGGCGCTCAACAGCGTGTTCACCGACAACCTGCCGCAGATAGCGTCGGGATATGCCTGTGCCTATCCGCTCGGTGTCGTGGGCATCATCGGAGCAACGATAGCAATACGCTTCATCTGCCGCGTCAGCCTTGAAAAGGAAGAGGCGGAGCTGAAGGCGGCTAACGCAGAGGACACTCACGTAAAACCGCACCAGATGCACATCCAGGTGAACAATTCATACCTGGCAGGTCGCACCATAATGCAGATTCACGACTTCCTCAACCGCGACTTCGTGTGCTCGCGCGTGCTGCACGACGGACACGTCACAATTCCTAACCGCGACACGGTGCTCGAACTTGGCGACCAGCTATTCATCGTTTGCGCACAGGCTGACGCAGAGGCAATCATTGCCTTCATAGGTCCGGAGATACAGGTGGAATGGGAGAAGACAGACCAGCCACTCGTATCGAAGAGAATACTCGTCACAAAGTCGTCGATAAACGGAAAAACCCTCGGACAGATGCACTTCTCAAGCGCATACGGAGTGAATGTGACACGCGTGACACGTCAGGGAATGGAACTCTTCGCCACACCACGTCTTCCACTTCAGGTGGGCGACCGTGTGATGGTGGTAGGTCCCGAGGATCTTGTAAACCGTGTTGCCGACGTGCTGGGCAACTCCATCAAGCGCCTTGAGGCACCAAACATCGCCACCATATTCCTTGGTATCGTAATGGGTATCATATTCGGATCGCTGCCTATAGCAATACCTGGAATGCCTGTGCCAATGAAACTCGGTATAGCAGGCGGACCGCTAATCATCGCCATACTTATCGGCCGCTATGGCTACAAGGTGCATCTCGTGACTTATACCACCACGAGCGCCAACATGATGTTGCGTGAGATAGGACTGGTGCTCTTCCTCGCCAGCGTAGGAATAAAGGCGGGTGCGGGATTCTGGGAGACAGTGATACAGGGCGACGGACTGAAATATGTTTATACCGGTTTCCTCATCACTGTTATACCTATATTAATAATAGGTACGATAGCACGCCTGAAATACAAGTTCAACTACTTCACCATCATGGGTATGCTTGCCGGTACATATACCGACCCACCAGCACTGGCATACGCCAACCAGTCGTGCTCTACCGAGGCTCCTGCCATAGGCTACTCTACGGTCTATCCGCTGAGCATGTTCCTCCGCATCTTCACTGCCCAGGTGATAATACTGCTCTGCTGCGGAGCATGAGAATGGAAATACTAAATAATTAAAAATAATAATAAACGTACACAAATGAACAAATTCGGATTTCTGTTAGGCACATTGTTGCTCGCCGGAACTTCGTTGATGCAGGCCCAAGTGGAGAAAAGCATCAAGATTAACGAAGTGATGACAAGCAACACTGCCAATCTGCAAGATGAATACGGTCAGCGTGAGGCGTGGATAGAGATTGCCAATGTGTCGTTCACGACATACAACATCCGTGGCATGTTCGTAACCACAGACCGCTCCGTGCTCGATCCTAAGATGAGCGTGCCAGAGCGCATGAAGCGCATGAGTGCCATACCTAATGGCGAACCACGCACTTCGATGGGAGGTCACCAGCACCTTCTACTCTATTGCAACAGCCAGCCTGCAAAGGGCTCGCTGCATCTCTCAGTGAATATCGACCCGACAAAACCGACATGGGTGGGTATCTACAGCGGTAACGCAACACAGCTTATCGACTCTATTACGGTGCCTGTACTGGCAGAGAACACCTCCTATGCACGTCAGAAGGACGGTTCGCAGACTTGGGTGGTGAAGCAGACGGAACAGGTGACACCAGGCATCTCTAACCTCACCGACATCGTTGAGACCAAGACTGCAAAACTGAAGCGTGAGGACCCACACGGCTTCGGCATCACGGTTCTCGCAATGGGCATCGTGTTCTTCTGTCTGGCTCTCCTCTTCGTGTTCTTCACCCTCTTCGGAATCTTCATGAAGCATCGCTCAACAGTTGCTAAGATTCAGCCTGTTAAGGCTGGAGTGAAGACTGTTGAGAAGACAGTGGAGATAGGTCACAAGACCAACGTCATACTACAGGACGGTCTGAAGTCGAAAGGTATTGACAAGGAGGTTTATATCGCTGTCATCGCCATGGCTCTTAAGGAGTATCAGGACAATGTCCACGACGTGGAGAGCGGTATCATAACCATTAAACCGAAAAATACCGAGTGGAACCAGGAACTTCCACAGATGACACAGTTCCACGAGTAATCCTATGGAAAATAAAGTATCAAAAAAATAAAAGCATTAAAGTATTTAAGACAATATGAACAAGTTTGAATATAAAGTACAAGGTGTTGACTACGAAGTAGAAATCGAGGAGATGGAAGGCAACATCGCCAAGGTGTCGGTAAACGGCATTCCTTTCGAGGTTGAGCTGAAGCAGCCAATCAATCCTGCAAAGGCAATAACACGTCCAAAGGTTGTGGCTCCAGTGGCTGCCGCCGCACCAGCTCCGGCACCGGCTGCAAGACCGGCAGCACCGGCAGCACCGGCAGGAGCTGGCGCAGCAGTGAAGGCTCCGCTGCCAGGAACAATATCGTCCATCAACGTCAAGGTTGGTGACAAAGTCAACGTTGGAGACACTGTCCTTGTTCTCGAAGCCATGAAGATGCAGAACAACATCGAGGCAGAGAACAGCGGCACCGTCACATCGATATTAGTCAACCAGGGCGACTCTGTAATGGAAGGCGCCACATTGCTCACCATTGGATAAAGGCTACTTAATATGGGATTTACAGAATTTATAGCAGAGAATTTCAGCGAGTTTCTTACCTACACTGGCTTTGCCAATGCCACGGCAGGAAACCTCATAATGATTGTGGTGGGTGCCATTCTCATCTACCTCGCAATCAAGAAAGACTTCGAGCCTCTGCTGCTCATACCTATCGGATTGGGCATCATCCTCGGAAACATTCCTTTCCGTGCCGACGCAGGACTCGAAATTGGTCTGTATGAAGACAACTCCGTGCTAAACATCTTCTATCAGGGTGTGCGGCAAGGATGGTATCCCCCACTCGTCTTCCTTGGCATCGGTGCCATGACAGACTTCTCGGCACTCATTGCCAACCCTAAGCTCGTGCTCATCGGTGCATCGGCACAGTTCGGTATCTTCGGTGCCTATATGGTGGCACTGGCTCTCGGATTTGAGCCTAACCAGGCTGCTGGTATCGCCATCATCGGTGGTGCCGACGGTCCAACGGCTATCTTCCTCTCGTCGAAACTTTGTCCTAACCTGATGGGTGCCATAGCCGTGTGTGCCTACTCTTACATGGCTCTCGTGCCGCTGATTCAGCCGCCATTGATGCGTCTGCTCACCACAAAGAAGGAGCGCGTGATCAAGATGAAGCCAAGCCGTCAGGTAAGCCAGACTGAGCGCATTCTCTTCCCTATCATCGGATTGCTTCTGACCACGTTCATCGTGCCTTCAGGTCTGCCTCTGCTCGGTATGCTCTTCTTCGGAAACCTTCTGAAGGAGTCGGGCAAGACTACACGTTTGGCAAAGACTGCAGGTTCGGCTCTTAACGACATCGTGGTGATGCTCCTCGGTCTTACCGTAGGTTGCTCAACACAGGCAAGCGAGTTCCTCACGCTGAACACCTTGTTCATCTTTGTTGTTGGTGCATGTGCCTTCATGGTAGCCACAGCCAGTGGTGTTTGCTTCGTGAAGCTTATGAACCTGTTCTTGCCTAAGGACAAGAAGATTAATCCGCTCATCGGTAATGCCGGTGTATCCGCCGTACCAATGAGTGCCCGAATCAGTAACAACCTTGGATTGGAATACGACCGCCACAACTTCCTGCTCATGCACGCCATGGGTCCAAACGTTGCCGGCGTTATCGGCTCGGCAGTAGCTGCCGGTGCCCTCCTCGGATTCCTGTCATAATAAATGAAGAATGAAGAATGAAGAATGATGAATGATGAATGAAGAGTGATAAGTTGTGATTACCTTCAAGTCATACACACTGCGCAGTTCAGTAATC
>CALZDK010000070.1 GCA_945637645.1 uncultured Prevotella sp. | reverse complement strand
GTTTGAGAACGACATCGAGATTGTGGTCACACGTGAGACTGAGATTGAAAGATTGTTTTAAGTTGACGAGTTGACAAGTTGACAAGTAAACGAGTTGACAAGTTGACAAGTAAACGAGTTGACGAGTTGACAAGTTGACGAGTTACTACTCTTGCTGCACCCTTTTGCTTGGACTATCAACTTGTTTACTTGTCAACTCGTCAACTCGTCAACTTGTTTACTTGTCAACTCGTCAACTTGTCAACTCGTTTACTTGTCAACTATTTTCCTATCTTGTGACATTAAAGAACACTGAGAAGCGGCTGCCTTTGCCAAGTTCTGACTTCACCTTTATGGTGCCGCCGAGACGGATGACGATGGCTTTGCAGATGGAGAGGCCGAGACCTGTGCCCTGCTTGAACTCGTTCTTCTTGTAGAAACGGCTGAACACCATCTTGCGGTCTTCCTCCGAAAGACCTATTCCCGTGTCCTCCACAAACAACTCTACCTTGTTTGTCTCCGTGTCCAGATTCCAGCCCAGGGTGACCGAACCTTTCTGCGTGAACTTGGCGGCGTTGGTGAGGAAATTGCTGAGAACCTGCTGCACGCGGCTGTCGTCAATTTTTATCATTATGTCGTCTGCAGGCTGAACAAGACGGAAGTCGAGGTGACTTGGCATCTGTACGGCAAACGAGTTGTACTCCTTCTCCATCAGTTCACGAACGGAATATTCCTTCACCACAAACTGCATCTCTCCCGATTCCACGCGCGAGAGGTCGAGAATGTCGTTGATGAGCTTCAGCAGAAGGTCGTTGTTGGTGTTTATGGTGTCGGCAAACATCTTCTTTTCCTCCGCTGAGAAGTCGGCGTCGGGCTGAAGTATGAGGTTTGAGAAGCCCACTATGGCGTTGAGCGGGGTGCGTATCTCGTGGCTCATGTTGGCGAGGAACGACTCTTTCAGGGTTGCCTCCTCCGCCATGCGCCGTGCCTCCTCCAGTTCGCGCTCGCGCTCTTTGAGTTCGTCAATCTTCATAAGCATTCCGTAGGAGCGGAGATACTTTCCGTCGCTGTCCAGGATTCCCTTTCCGCGGATGAGATACCAGTGGTAGGTGCCGTCGCCCTTGAAGTCTGCCTCTATCTCTGCGCTGTATTCCTCGCCACGGTTCACCGCCTCCACACCGTTGGCATAGGCCTGTCGGCTGTTGATATGTACCATGTGCATGAAGTCGTCAACATACAGCTTGCGCGGCTTTATGTCGTAGTGAGTCCAGAAGGCGTCGCCGAAAGATATCACCTCGCCCTGCCTTTCCCATGCGAATGTCTTGCTGTTTGCCACAGCCATGTTGTAGAGCGTGTTTTCGCGCTCCAGGCTCCTTTGCGTCTCAGCCCTCTTCCTTCGCTCCTTCACCAAGAGCCAAAGCAGGAAAGAGATGGTGGCAAGCACCAGCAGTGCGACCAAATAGGTGGAGAGCATGTAGAGTTTCGGATGGCGGTCGCTCCACTTGAGGTTTATCACGTTGAAGCCTTTGGGCAGGGTTTCAAGGGTGAAGCCGTTTTTCTTCGCCACATTCCAGTCTATGTAGTAGTCTTTCTTCGAGATTTCTGTCTTGAAGCTCCTCGGGTCGGCTCCATGCAATATTTTTGAGGCGCGTGTAGCCACCTCGCGCGCTATCTGCGGATAGGGTGCGAAATATCCGCCAATGAAGTTTCGGTCGTGGTTGTTGAAGTCGGCGCCTATGGCGGTCATCATCGCCTTCGACCCGTTCATGCGAATCATTGCCAGAGCCTCGGTGTCGTATTTCAGCTGGATGTAGCTCATGCCGCTGTAGCGACGCATTACGAAGATGAAGTTGTTGGCTCCGAGCGAGTCGCGCTTCTCGTGCATTGCCGTGTTCGAGCTCAGGTCGCGCAGCGAGAATGGCGTAATGGAATAGATGCCCGCCGGCTGTGTGCGGACGTGGACGACGGCGTGTTCCCATCCCATGTTGTTGAGGATGTCGGGCACGTCGGCAATCTGCTCGTTTATCAGCCTGCGTGTACACTTGTCGAGAAAAGTTGCGTCGAGCAGAGTGTAGGTGGCGTAGTTGTTGGTCAGGGCGTAGGAGGCGTGAATGTTTGCCACCACGTCGATGGAGTCGCGGAATCCCGTGTAGTTAGGAAACTTGTCGAGGAGTTTCTGGTTGGGATAGAGCACGCCGCCGAAGACCACGGGCACTGTCTTCACGATGTCTGTGCCTGTAATCATTACCGAGTAGGATGCCTGGTCGCCTATGGTGATGAGAAGGTCGAGGTTTTTCTGGTCCACTTCCTTGTTGAGGATGCGCTTTGCCTCCGCCACCTCGTGGTCGTGGTCCCAACGCTCACAGCAGAGATAGCTGTAGGAGAGGCTCACCTTGTCGCCCAGCTTTTCGAACTGGTCCTCGAAAGCCTTGCACATGTCGTCGTAGCTGCAGTTGCCCTTCTCCTGCGAGAAGATGACATGTACGTGGTATTGAGGTTTTTTCTTGCAAGCGAAGACTGAACCGAAAACTATTGCAGCTACTGCCAAGAGTGCCAGCACGATGTCTGTAAAGCGACTTACCTTTTTCATTTTGTATTGAAGAATACTGAGAACCGGCTGCCCTTGCCAAGTTCTGATTTGACTTTTATTTTTCCTCCCATTCTTATGACGATAGCCTTGCAGATGGAGAGCCCGAGACCTGTGCCCTGCTTGAACTCGTTTTTCTTGTAGAAGCGGCTGAACACCATCTTGCGGTCCTCCTCGGAAAGGCCTATGCCGGTGTCTTCGACGAAAATCTCCGTCTGCCCCGTGTCCTCATGCTGTGTCCAGCCAAGCGTGACGGATCCTTCGGGCGTGAACTTGCCCGCATTGGTAAGGAAATTGGAGATGATCTGTCGCAGGCGGCTCTCGTCAACGTTTATCCGCACGTCGCCAGCAGGCTGAGAGAGGCGGAAGTCGAGGTGTTTTGGCATCTGCACGGTAAATGTGGTATAGACCTTCTCCACAATGCCACGCACCGAGAAATCGGCAAACACGAAGTCCATCTGCCCCGACTCCACGCGCGAGAGGTCGAGGATGTCGTTGATGAGCTTCAGCAGCAGGTCGTTGTTGGTGTTTATTGTGTCGGCGAAGAGGCGTTTGTCCTCGTCGGAGAAGTCGGCGCCGGGCTGCAACAGCAGGTTGGAGAAGCCTACGATGGCGTTGAGCGGGGTGCGTATCTCGTGGCTCATGTTGGCGAGGAACGACTCCTTCAGCGTTGCCTCCTCAGCCATTCGGCGCGCCTCGTGAAGTTCCCGCTCGCGGTCCTTGAAGTCGTCGATGTTGGTCAGCAGTCCGTAGGCACGCACGAAGTTGCCGTTGGCATCCACCACTCCATGGCTCTTCACCTGATACCAGTGATAGACGCCCTTGCCCGTGAAGTCTGCCTGAATCTCCTTCACGCAGCTTCCGCCCGTGCTGACCTGACTGACGAGGTCCATATATTCCTCGCGGCTCTCGGCAGTCATCATCGAGGTGTATTCGTCCAGTTCCAGCGGTCTTTGCTTCAAGCCCATCCTGTGCCAGAAGGTCTTGTCGAAGTGCATCGTCGTCCCCATGCGTTCACAAACGTATGCGTTGTTGCTCTGCACCGCCATCCTTATCACCTCGTTGTCGTGCTCATGCTGTTTCCATGCTGCCTTCTTCTGCTTTCGTTCTTTCCAGAACATCCGCGACAGGACGACAACCACAACAAGGAGTACGACAGCGGATGTCGCCACCAGACTGTGGTAAGCGTTGCGGTAGTGCTCTGTCCAAGAGAGGTTTATTGTCCTGAAGCCTTCGGGGATGTCGTCGGTGGTGAAATTGTAGCGTTGCATCACGCGCCAATCCACATAGTAGTGCTTCTCCGAGGGCACAATTTTTATGCTCGACGGCGCAGTGCCCGCCAGCACTTTCTCGGCACAACCCGCAATGCCTTCGGCAATGTCGTCAGGCGAAGAGAAATATCCCGTAATATAGTCGTTGTCCACAGTTCCGAAGTCCATGCAGATGGCTGTCACCTTCGGGCGCTTGCTGTTGAATCGGACAATGCGCGTTGAGATTGGCGCATAGTTCACCTGCACATAGGTCAGGTGCATGAAGCGGCGCAGTATTGTCTGCAGGTTGTTTGCCCCACGCTGATTCAGTGGCTCAGTGACTTTCGTGTTTGTTGCAAGATAGCGGAGCGAGAGCGGCGTGATGGAGTATTTGTCGTTGCCACGGTCGAGCAGTTCCCTCACGCTGCAGTGCCAGTCGAGGTTGTTCACTATGTCGGTCTTTCCCTTCAGTTGTTCGTTTATGAGTTGGGCAGACTTGCGGTCGAGGAAGGTGCTGTCGAGCAGTGTAAAAGTGTTTGCCTGTCCGGAGAAGAGCGTGGCGAGCTTTATGTTTGTCACCACATCGACGGAGTCGCTCACTCCTGTCACGTTGCTGTGCTTGGAAATGAGTTTCCAGTTTGGGAACATCACTGCTCCAAACACCATCGGGATGGTGTCGATCACGTGGGTGCCGCTTGCCAAGAGCGAGTAGGTCATTTGGTCGCCAATGGTGACTATGAGGTCGAAATGTTGCCTCTGCGTCTCGCTTTCCACCAGTTGTCGCGCCATTCTTTTCTCTTCCTCGTCCTGATACTTGTCGCAGTCGAGATAGGAGAACTTGAAATCCACTTTGAGCCCATGCCGTCCGAAGGCATTTGAAATAGCCTCCTCATAGTTGGTGAAAGAGTAGCGTTCCTTCCTGTCCGAGAAGACAACGAGCACTTTTTTCTTTTCCTCGGAATCTTGTCCCAAGGAAACCCAGAAAGCCGTGGCTCCGAAAACCACGGCTACTGCAATTATGAGCAGGATATTTCTCTTTTTTCTTGACATCAATTAAATATATACTTTACTCCGATTTGCATTCTCCAGCAGTTGTTGGAGTTGCGTGTCACGTCGAAGGTGTGGTCTAAGAGTTTCACGTTGCCGTCGGCGTCCTTGTAGTTAGCGAGTTTGTAGATAGGCTGGTTGTTGGCATCCACACGATTTTTCGCATCCACCACAAGAGGCTTTATGGCAGCCGAGGTGACATATTTCGAGCATCCCCACTTGCTGTTGATCAGGTTGCCGAAGTTGAGTATGTCGAAGTTGAGCTGCAGGCGGTTCACCTGCTTGCCCACTTTCAGTTTCAGTTCCTGTGTGAAACGCAGGTCGAAGGTGTTGTACCAGGGGTTGAAGGCACTGAACGCCTGTGCATATTCTCCCTTGTGCTTGCTCAGGTACGGGTCTTGGTTAATGAAGTCCCAGAAGGCGTTCTTCTGCTGGTCCACGGTGTAGGTTGTCTCACCCACCTTGTATTCCATGAAGTTCATCTCGTCCTTCGATGCTGGAATGTAGAGCAGGTCGTTGGCAATGCCATCGTTGTTCAGGTCGCCGTTGTAGATGTAGCTGTACGAACCGTTGCGTCTGCCCTGGTAGAAGAGCGAGATACGCGTAGAGGCATGGTCGTCCACATAACTTATCTTATACGAGGCAGAGGCGATTATTCTGTGCGGCGTATATACGTAGCGTGCGTTCTGTGTCTCCTGGAAGTTTATGCCGTTCACCGTGGGCAGGTTGTTCATGGCGTTCTCCACCTGGTTGCTCTGCAGGCTGTTCATGGTTTTCGACGCTGTCCATGTGTATGCCACCATGAGGTCGAGGTCTTTCACCGGGGTCATCTTCAGTTGTGCCATCAGGTTAGCCGAGTAGCCCTTGCTGGTGTTTGTCATCTCGTAGGCATAGCCGTTGTCCTTGTGTATGCGCTTCTCAGTGTTTCCAGGATAGAAATAGCGGTTGTCGGGACCTGCAAACTGCTTTGCCGTTGCCTTGTCCATGTCTATGTTGGCGTCGTAGGCAGTAATGGCGTTGATGTCCTTCGAGTATGTTCCCTCAAGTGTGAAGAGATTGTCGAAGCCCAACGGCAGCTTGTAGTCGAGAGCCAAGGTGGTCTTCCACACCTGTGGCATCTTGAAGTTCTCGTCGATGGCAATGAGGTTGCTCACCGCTCCCGGTGTTGTGGGGAAGAGCTTTTTCTGGTCCTCTGGCAGGTTTGGCACCACCTCGCTGAGCACTTGCTGCGGTGTGCGCACACCACCTGCAAGATATTGCAGCAGAGGGTTTGCGGCATTGGTGATTTGCACCGAGGTCTGCAACATACCCGAACCTTCCTGCATCTTGCTAAGGAAGATGAGAGGGAAGCGGCCCGTAAATATTCCCGTACCGCCTCGGAAGCGGAGGTCGCCGTTGGATGTGACGTCGTAGTTGAATCCCACTCGTGGCGAGAAGAGCGCAACGTTGCCCGGCCATTCGCCTGTGTTGAGTTTCTTTCCGTTGAAGTCGAGCTGTGCCACCGATGGGTTTTCGTAGCGGTGGTTGGTGTACATGGGCATGTCCATGCGCACTCCGTAGAGCAGTCGCAGTCGGTCTGTGGCCTGCCACTCGTCCTGCGCGTAGGCTGAGAGGCGGTTGTAGGTCACGTCGCTGAGGGCGCGGTCCTCGCCGGTGAGCGACCAGCACATGGCGAACGCCACGGGAGCCTTCTTCTGCAGGAAGTCGTCGTAGGAGGCGTAGCGGTAGTAGCCCGCACCGTATTTCATATAGCAGTTGGAGGCCTTGGTAGATTCAAAGCCTGCGCCGAGAGTCAGATAGTGGTTGCCTATGGAGATGTTGAGGTCGTCGCTGATGTTCCAGCTCTTCTCGTTTATTCCGTTTTGCCACGCGTGCGGGTCGTAGCCAGCCGACATGTAGGCGTGGTTCTTGCCGTCGCCGTCGTAGGTCTTCATTATCTCGATGTTTGGGAAGGCTGCGTCGCACTCGCGGTTGTTGGCGTCGTTGAACGTGAACGAACCGCGCAGCTTGTTGCTGATGTTCTTCCCCCATCGGCTGTTAAGTTCTCCCGTGAGCGAATAGACGTTGTCCACCTTCCTCCAGTTGCTTCCGTCGAACACCATGGAGTAGATGCTCACGCGTCCGTCGCCCAGTCCCATTCCGGGACTGCTGAAAGCGTTGTCCTTCTTGCCGTTGGTCTGGTTGTAGCGCAAGGTGAAGGTGTGGTTTTTGGCAATGTTCCAGTCCACGCGCGCCATAAGTCGGAAAAACTTGTTCTCGCCGGTGAAGTCGTTGTAGGAACCTGGATTCCATCCGTACATCGACTGCAGGTCGGAGGCGAACTTCTGCATGTCGCTCTCTGTCACGCGCGAAATGAAGTTCTTGCCGTTCTCCACTCCGTTTTGCGAACATTTCCAAGTGTGCAGCTCCAGCGGCGTGTTCTCAAGCTCCGCACTGACGAAGAAGAAGAGCTTGTCCTTTACTATCGGACCGCCGAGGGTAAGTCCGTAGATGGTGCGCTTGATGTTGGGGCGGTCGCCCAGTTCCTCGCCATCGACTTTGTTGCCCCTTAGCGACTCGTCCTTGTAGAAATGGTATGCCGAACCGCGGAATGTGTTTGTTCCCTTCTTTGTCACGGCGTTGATGCTTGCTCCCATGAAGTTGCTGTTTTTCACGTCGAAGGCTGAGGTGACAATCTGTATGTCCTCAAGGGCCTCCAGAGCGAACGGAGTGCCTGCTCCGGGCATCACCTCGCGGTCGAGACCCATGTTGGCGTTGAAGTTAGCTCCGTCGATGCTGTAGTTGTTCATTCCCGCATCGCGTCCGCCGAAGGAAGCGCTACCAATATAATAAGGTGAGAGTGCGAGCACGTCCTGAATTGTTCGGTTCACTGTCGGCTGGTTGTCAATGTCCTCAGCCGAGTAGTTCTCCGAGGCACCTGTCTTTCTCAGGCTTGCCGTTCCCTTCACCACCACTTCTTTGAGTTCGTTACCGCTCACGAGGTTCACGTTGCACGAATAGACCTCGCCGAGGCTGAGTCTATTTATGTTCACTACCGACTTGTTGTGTCCCACATAGCTGACCTCCATCTTATATGGTCCGCCGGGCATCAGTCCGTCGATTCTGTACATTCCCTTTGCGTTGGAGACAGTGGAAAAGGTTGTGCCCGACTCCACATGGGTGAGCCTTACTACGGCTCCAATAAGTATTTCCTCACCGTCAGACGTTGTTCCCACAACCGACGAGGTGGTGTTTTGCGCTTTCATTGATTGGAAAGCTGAGAAGAGCAGACAACACGCAGTTGCCAGTCTCAGAATTTGGCTTCTAATCATTCGTTTAATGAAATTGTAAATTTTTTAAATGTAATAGTAAAAACTTGATTGACTTTGCATAACCAGTTAACGTTTTTCACGTCCTTTGGTACTTCACAAGTGCAAAGATAGTTTAATTTTTCTGACGTACCTATAAAAATACCTTATTTTTAGACAAAATTAACTCTTTTCACTCTCGCAATACGTCTATTCCTCCAAACCCATATTGAAACTACAATAATGAGGCGTCGGGAAAAACTTTCTATAACTTTTGACCTAATTCCACCAATATTTGGCAAAAAGTTGCACAAATCGGAGATTTGCATTATCTTTGCACGCAAAAGAACAATTATTACCTACACTTATACAAATATGCAAACAAGCAAATACCTGCTGGCAAGCGACAGGGACGCGGAATGGGGACTCACTGTGAGCACCATTGGCAAGGAGCATATCATGCCTGGTGATCCATATCCGACAAAAGGACACGCCTACGGCTATTATTTCTACGTGGACCGTGGACGAACGCTCGACGAATACCAACTGCTCTACAACATGGAGGGCGAGGGAGTTTTCAGCTCCGCACATGTCAAGAACGTTCCGATAAAGCCAGGAGACATGTTCCTGCTCTTCCCCGGCGAATGGCACAGCTACCACCCTCTCACCGACGTGGGATGGAAACAATACTGGATAGGATTCAGGGGAAAGAACATCGACGACAGGGTGAAAGCGGGTTTCCTCACGCCGGAAAAACCAGTGTATCGCGTCGGCTTCAGCCACGAGATAAAGTCAACATACGAGAAGGCATACGAAATAGCGCAGGAGGAGTCGGCATACGTGCAGCAGACACTGGCGGGAATAGTGAACTATCTCATCGGACTGATGTACTCGCTCGAACGAAACATCATCCTCAACAAGGACTCCCAACAGGTGGACATCATCAACAGGGCTCGACAGAGAATACGTGAATCGTTGGAGCAGGACCTCACCATACAGGACATTGCGCAGGATCTGGGAGTGGGCTACTCCAGTTTCCGAAAACTCTTCAAGGAGTTCACCGGTCTTGCCCCGGCACAGTATCAGCACGACCTGAGACTGCAACGCGCCAAGGAACTGCTCTCCACCACCGACGAGAGCATAAAGGAAATAGCCTACCGCCTCAACTTCGAGTCGCCCGACTACTTCTCCTCAAAATTCAAGGCAAAAACGGGAATGAAACCCTCCGACTTCAGGGCGATGAATAGGTAAAGAAATTTAAGTTTCGGAAGTGCCGTAACCTCCCGATTGTAGGGGCGGACCCATGTGT
>CALZDK010000069.1 GCA_945637645.1 uncultured Prevotella sp. | reverse complement strand
GTATCGGTTGTGGCAAGTGTGAGAAAGAGTGCCCGTTTGGAGCTATCACCATGGGCGACAACCTTGCTTACATCGACCCAGAGAAGTGTCGCGTATGCCGCAAGTGTGAGAAGGTATGCCCGCAGAAAGCCATCGTGGCTGTCAATTTCCCCGCTCCACGTCCCTCGCAGCAGGTCAATGCCCCGAAGGCGACTGCAGAGTCAGCTAAGCCAACAGAGGTGAAGCCAAAGGCGGAGGAAGATCGTTTCTCAGAGATTAACATCAACTGAAAAAACAAGCGAAATGAAAATAAGAACATTCAGAATAGGTGGAATACACCCAGAGGAGAACAAACTGTCGGCAGAAGTGCCTACTGTTGTCGCTCCACTGCCAAAGCAGGCAATCTTCCCATTGTCGCAGCACATTGGAGCTCCTGCTAAACCCGTAGTAAAGCGTGGAGACGAGGTAAAGGTCGGTACCCTGCTTGCAGAGGCAGGAGGATTCGTGTCTGCCCCGATATATTCGTCAGTTTCCGGAAAGGTGGCAAAGATAGACACTGCTTTCGATGCCACTGGCTACCGCAAGCCTGTCATAATTGTTAATGTGGAGGGCGACGAATGGGAGGAGAGCATCGACCGCAGCGAGAAACTTGAGACTCTTGACCAGCATCCCGACCTCACTCCCGAACAGATCGTAGAGAAAATTAAGATAGCTGGTGTCACTGGCATGGGTGGTGCGGGATTCCCCACCTTCATCAAGCTGTGTCCGCCTCCCGGCGCCACGGCAGAGTGCGTAATCATCAATGCCGTTGAGTGTGAGCCTTACATCACCTCCGACTATCGCCTTATGATGGAACACGCCGACGAGATTCTCGTTGGTCTTGAGTTGCTCATGAAGGCTGCCAAGGTTGAAAAGGGATACATCGGCATAGAGACTAACAAGCCAGAGGCAATAAGACTTCTTTCGGAGAAGACTGCCAACGACCCTCGCATAGAGGTTGTTCCTCTCAAACAGCGTTATCCGCAAGGCGGTGAGAAGCAACTCGTCGATGCTGTAATCCGCCGCCAGGTGCCTGCACCTCCCGCTATTCCAGTAAATGTCGGAGCCATAGTGCAGAACGTTGGTACAGCTTTTGCCGTTTATCAGGCAGTGATGAAAAACAAGCCGCTTTTCGAGCGCTACACCACTGTAACAGGAAAGAAACTGGCTCGTCCAGGAAACTTCCTTGTACGCATGGGAACACCGATGCGCGAGCTGATTGAGTTCTGCGGAGGAATGCCTGAGGGCGACCACAAGTTGTTGGCTGGTGGTCCAATGATGGGCAAGGCACTGACCACCGACGAGGTTCCAGTGTGCAAGGGAACAAACAGTATCACCATCATCAGCGACGACGAGGCACGACGTAAGCCCGCCGACCCCTGCATACGATGCGGAAAGTGCGTTAACGTGTGTCCTATGGGCCTTGAGCCTTATTTGCTCGCCACACTCTCGGCAAAGAAAATGTGGGAGAGGGTAGAGACAGAAGATGTCACTTCGTGCATCGAGTGCGGATCTTGCCAGTTCACCTGTCCGTCACATCGTCCAATACTCGACAACATACGCAACGGTAAACAAACTGTAATGGGCATTATCCGTGCCCGCAATGCGAAGAAAAGTTGATAATTTGAAAAAATCAGAAAGATGAGAAAACTTATAGTATCACTGTCGCCACATGCCCATGGAACAGACACGGTGGAGCGCAATATGTATGGTGTGGTCATCGCACTCTTGCCCGCTCTCCTCGTCTCTTTCTTCTATTTCGGCATTGGTTCGGCAATAGTTTGTGCCACAAGTGTGGCAGCCTGCGTCGTTTTCGAGTGGGCAATAAACAAGTTCCTCTTGAAGAACGAGCGCACCACCGTTTGTGATGGTTCTGCAATTGTCACAGGTCTGCTGCTTGGCTTCAATCTTCCTTCCAACCTTCCAGTCTGGATTATCGTCCTCGGAGCTCTTGTGGCTGTGGGAGTTGGAAAGATGACCTTTGGAGGTCTTGGCTGCAACCTTTTCAATCCTGCTCTTGTGGGACGCTGCTTCCTGCTTGTCAGCTTCCCTGCCCAGATGACGTCATGGCCACAGGCAGGTCAGCTCACCTCTTATCTCGATGCCGAGACTGGCGCCACTCCACTCTCTATAATGAAGTGGGCGATAAAGAGCGGCGATGCATCAGTGCTCGAGCAGTTGCCAAGCAGCTTCAACATGCTGATAGGTTTGCCCGACACTTGCCAGACTGGCGCTGGCTCTCTCGGCGAGGTCTGTGCCCTGGCATTGATTCTCGGTTTGGCTTTCATGCTCTGGCGAAAGATCATCACTTGGCACACTCCGGTAAGCATCATCGCCACAGTGTTTGTCCTCAGCGGTTTGCTCCATCTCGCCAATCCTGCATACGCCGATCCTTTCGCTGTAATCTTCAGCGGAGGTCTGATGCTTGGTGCCATTTTCATGGCAACCGACTATGTCACATCTCCTATGTGCAGCAGAGGACAGCTTGTCTATGGTGTTGGCATTGGCCTCCTCACGGTGGTAATCCGCAACTGGGGTGCCTATCCAGAGGGAATGTCGTTCGCAATTCTCATAATGAATGCGTTTACACCGCTCATCAATACATACATTAAACCAAAACGTTTCGGGGAGGTAGTAAAGAAATGAAAAAGCTCGAATCTACACTGACAAACATGGTGATGGTGCTCGTGGCAGTGGCAGTCATCACAGGTGCTCTCCTCGCTTGGGTCAACCACGTCACCGAGGCTCCAATAAAGCTTCAGGACGAGATGGCGCTTGCCAATGGCATAAAGGAGGTGATGGGAACAAATGACCTTAAGGTCACTTCTGACGACGAGATAAAGAAAGAGTTTGACGGAAAGGAGCTGACTTTCATAGTGCATAAGGCTGCCGACAAGGACGGAAAGTTCATCGGTGCGGCAGTGGAGAGCACATCGATGGGCTTCGGTGGCGAACTGAAAGTTCTCGTCGGCTTTGATGCCGAGGGAAAGGTGCTTGGCTACACCATCCTACAGGCAGCCGAAACTCCTGGACTTGGAGCTAAGGCAGACAAGTGGTTCCAGAAAGACGGGAAAGGGTCTATCATAGGCAAGCAGATAGCCGACAAGCCTCTGACCGTAAACAAGGACGGTGGAGACATCGACGCCATCACAGCTTCCACTATCACCTCGCGCGCTTTCCTCAAGGCAGTAAACCAGGCCTACAGCGTTTATGCCTTCCAGGACTCGAAAGATGTTGACGGAAATTCTGGCGCAACAAGTCAGTCTCCGAAGGAACAATAATATTTCAATTTTCCAATAGTTGAATATTTCAATAGTAAACAGTATGCAATACATAAAAATACTTACCAATGGCATCATCAAGGAGAACCCTACGTTTGTCCTCCTGCTCGGTATGTGTCCGACACTTGCCACCACGACATCCTCAATAAACGGAATGTCGATGGGTCTTGCCACGATGTTTGTGCTCATCTGCTCCAACATCGTCATCTCGCTCATTAAGAACCTTACTCCCGACAAGGTGCGCATTCCTGTGTTCGTGGTTGTCATAGCATCTTTCGTTACCATTCTGCAGATGTGCCTCAAGGCTTATCTGCCGGAGATAAACAAGTCGCTTGGACTGTTCATCCCGCTCATCGTGGTAAACTGTATCATCCTCGGTCGTGCAGAGGCTTTCGCCTGCAAGAACGGTCCTTTGGCAAGCCTCTTCGATGGTGTGGGCATCGGCCTTGGCTTCACTCTCGGCCTTACGCTTCTCGGCACAGTTCGCGAACTTCTTGGAGCGGGTTCAGTCTTTGGTCTCCCGCTTCTTCCTGAGACATGCAACATCCTTCTCTTCATCTTGCCTCCGGGAGCTTTCATCTCGCTTGGCTATCTCATTGCAATTATCAACAAACTAAAGAAGGCATAAAGTTATGGAGTTCATATTGATATTCATTTCAGCGATATTTGTAAACAACATCGTACTGTCGCAGTTCCTCGGCATCTGTCCGTTCCTCGGAGTGTCGAAGAAAGTCAATACCGCCCTTGGCATGAGTGCTGCCGTGGCTTTCGTGCTCACGCTTGCCACCATCGTTACCTATCTTGTGCAGAAAGGCGTGCTCGATCCCCTTGGCTTGCAGTATCTGCAGACCATAGCTTTCATCCTTGTCATAGCCGCTCTCGTGCAGATGGTCGAGATAGTGATGAAGAAGGTTTCGCCCGCCCTTTATCAGGCTCTTGGCATCTTCCTTCCACTCATCACCACCAACTGCGCCGTTCTCGGCGTCGCCATTCTCGTCATCCAGAAAGACTTCTCGCTCGTCCAGAGTGTGGTCTATGCCTTCTCCACTGCAATAGGCTTCGGATTGGCGCTGACTGTCTTCGCCGGATTGCGCGAGCAGCTTGAGCTTGTCAACGTGCCAAAGGGCATGAAGGGCGTTGCCATCACCATGGTGACGGCGGGTCTTCTCAGTCTTGCATTCATGGGCTTCTCTGGTGTAGATGGAGGTTTGAAAACCGTGTTTGGATTGGATTAATAGGCGAATATCGTCTTAAAAATTATAAAAAGGTGGCGTTTAACTGAAATTAAACGTCACTTTTTGTTTTATATCAAAAATATTTGCTACCTTTGTGCCGATTAAAGTACAATAATTTAATAATAACTGAAAAATATGAAACAAACGATATTGGTGACTGGAGGTACAGGCTTTATCGGTTCCCACACTACAGTGGAGCTGATTAATGCGGGCTACAAGGTGGTTATTGTCGATAATCTGTCAAACTCTAAGGCAGATGTTATTGATGGCATAGAGCAAATCACAGGTGTGCGTCCTGCCTTCGAGGAGGTTGATTGCTGCGACCTTCAGGGCATGGACAAGGTATTCTCCAAATATCCCGACATCGAGGGCATCATCCATTTCGCTGCAAGCAAGGCAGTGGGCGAGAGCGTTGAGAAGCCGTTGCTCTACTATCGCAACAATTTCGTGAGCCTCATCAACCTGCTCGACCTTATGCCAAAACATGGTGTAAAGGGTATCATCTTCTCTTCGAGCTGCACTGTCTACGGACAGCCTGATCCAGAGAACCTGCCCGTAACTGAGGATGCTCCAATCAAACCTGCAGAGAGCCCATACGGAAACACCAAGCAGGTGAACGAGGAGATAATCCGCGACGACATCAACAGCGGCGCACCAATCAAGGCAATACTTCTCCGCTATTTCAATCCTATCGGTTCACATCCGACAGCAATAATCGGTGAGATGCCTAACGGAGTGCCAATGAACCTCATTCCTTACGTTACCCAGACAGCCATGGGCATTCGTGAGCAGCTGAAGGTTTTCGGCAACGACTACGATACACCAGACGGAACATGCATCCGCGACTACATTTATGTTGTTGACCTCGCAAAGGCTCACGTAAAGGCAATGCAGCGTGTGCTTGATACAGACAGCGAGAAGCTGGAGGTGTTCAACATCGGAACTGGCAAGGGCGTCAGCACAAAGGAGATTGTCGATGCTTTCGAGAAATCTACTGGAGTGAAACTCAACTGGGCGTTTGCTCCACGTCGTGCAGGCGACATCGAAAAGGTTTGGGCTAATCCCGACAAGGCAAACAACGTGCTCGGCTGGAAGGCAGAGACAAGTCTTGAGGACACGCTCAAGTCGGCTTGGAACTGGCAGGTGAAGCTGCGCGAGAGAGGAATACAGTAAAAAAATTGAAGAAATATTATTTCTGGGTAAAACCAGATTTATTTTGTGTTTGTGTTGTTGTTATCCCCCGATGTGAATCGGGGGGTAATTTTTTTATGCCTCCTGAGTCTCCTTGCGTTTCCTGTATAGTTGGTAGGAGTTCACCACATTGTGCCAAATGGAGTAGAAACCGCCTGCTGTGGCAGTGATGGGGGAGAGGAAAGTGTAGCCAAGCCAGATAATAAACACCGTATTCTTTTGTCCCAACGCCTGTCCTGCCTCCATGCGCACACCATAACGGCTGCCTATCCACTTGCCGAACCCAAACTGGAAGAGACAAGCCATGAGAGTTACTATCGCTATGCCACCCACATTCCACATTGACTCCTCGCTGTGGGCAAGTGCCTTGCAGGTCACGGCAATAGCTATGGCGAGCGACACAGCCCACATGTAGAATGCCAGGTCTTTGGTGTTTACTATTCGTCGGTGGAAGCCAGGCATGAGAAACCTTACGAACCACGCGAGGAACAAGGGGACAATAAGCAGCGGGAAAACTTTGTTTATTATCACCATAAAGGCAGGAACGAAACTAAGTCCCTCCTGCGGATGAGCTATTGGGAGGAGAAGCGGACAGAGTATAGCCACCACGAGATTTATCGTTATGGTGTAGGAAGTGGTTGCTGCGGAGTCGCCGCCAAGTTTTTGTGTCACCACAGCACAGGCGGTAGCCGTTGGACAGATCATGACGAGCATGAAACCTTCAACAATAAGCCTTGCCCCGGTGTCGGGAAAAGCCCAAAGTATGGAGCAAGCCAAGGCGAATATCGAGCACTGCGTGAGAAGTAGCCATACGTGCCAACGGTGAGGTTTCAGGTCCGTGGGCTTTATCTTGCAGAAAGCCACAAAGAGCATGAAGAACAACAGCACAGGCTGTATGAACTCCGTGAACGACAGTATGTCGCTCTTTATCTCGTAGTCGAGTGGGAGGGTGTGGCAGACAAGATATGCCAACGCTCCGCTTATCATCGACACTGGCAGTGTCCAGTTTTTCAGAAATCGTATTATTCTCATTGTATTCCCTTTCTACCTTATTATATATATAATGTGTGTGCAAAGGTAGTTATTTACCGCGTTATTCAGCCAAACATAGGCTTATATTTAAACTGATTTAACGAATAAGGGCAAATATGACAGTTTTAGCATAAAATAGAGCTGTGTTCGCACACAAAAGATTGATTTGTGTCAATAAAGGACATAAATCTTACACTTTGCGCGTTTTTTCTATTGACAGGAAACGAAAAATGTTGTACCTTTGCAGTGTCAAAAGACAAAAGGCATGTGAATGCCACTTGAATTAGATAGGTTTTTAGTTATTTAGATATAATTTGTTTCATAGACAATGTTTTTGGTTAGGTAATAGATTGTTAGTTTTAGGTTATTTGATTTTAGGTTTTTAGTTAGGTAATAGATTGTTATTTTAGGTTTTTAACAAAAGGTATTGGTTAGGTAATAAGATTGATTCGTTAAAAAGGATAACAACGACGCAGGCAAAGCCGTGAGGCTGAGCCTTTGTGGAGGGAGGATTCTCCAATATGAGAAATCAAGGAGGAGAATTTGAGAGAATAAAAACAATACACATAGGCGATGCCGTCAGGACGTTGGTTCCTGACGGCATCGCTGTTTTCACTCCCCTGTCTCTTCATCGTAAATCTTGTCGAACACGCGGCGCAGCGTCTCGTGGTTCGTCATCATTTCACGCAGTTCCCTCAGTTTGCGGGCATTGTCCGACTGTGGAATCCAGAGTTTTATGTATCCGTTCACCGAGTATTTGTTGTTAAGATGTTCCAAAAAGCGTTTCCACTGGCTCTCCTTATCGAGCTGCGGATAGTTGGCGAGTCCAAACTGTATGCAACGGCGGAACACCTCGTCGGGGTCGAGGTCGCGGTCTGCCTCTGCCACTATGCGTCCGTAGATGCTCCTTGGGGCATGGGCTGCGGAGGCACGATGGTCCTCAATTGCCTCCCGCATTATCTTCAGCTGCTCGGTGGAGAACCAGCGTTTCAGCCTTGCGTCGTTGGCAAGGATCTTGCCACCTGTTATATGGTGTACCGCCCTAGGGCCAGACATGCCTAAGTCGTGATAGGCTGCAACGACGTATGCCATGTTTATGTCGGCACCTATGGCATTGGCTAAGTTCAGAGAGTTTCTTATCACTCTCGTCACGTGTGCCGTGGAGTGTGCCTTGTCGAAATTCTGGTATTCGGGAAGTATGTTTTTCTCCACGAAATCGACCAAATCCAATGAAGCAATCTTGTTGAGCATGGTGAAAATATGATGTATCGCTTATATTTCGTTAAAAAAGTCACTATTTGTTTGCAAATATACGCAATTATTTCTATTTTTGCAAGAAAGTTCAAACAAAAAAGAAGAAAACAATGCAAGATACTGACAAAGAAACAAGAAATCAGCACGAAGTGAGGTGTAATTCACCCAAGGCTTGGCTTCTCGCCGCACGTCCGAAAACATTGACCGGTGCCGCTGTGCCTGTGATGATAGGACTCGCGCTTGCCCACAACGATGTTACTCTCTACGAGGAAAAGACTTTCAGCTGGACAGCAGCACTGCTTTGCGTCCTGTTTGCCATGATAATGCAGATAGACGCCAATTTCATCAACGACTTCTTCGACTTTGCCAAGGGAACCGACGACACCGAACATCGGCTTGGTCCGCGCCGTGCCTGTGCACAAGGGTGGGTGAGCATCGACAAGATGCGCCATGCCATTGCCCTCACCACATGCTTGGCGTGCCTCGTGGGCTTGCCTTTGGTGTATTTTGGCGGACTGGAGATGATACTCATCGGCATACTCTGCGTGGTGTTTTGTTTCCTCTACACCACACATCTCTCCTATATGGGCTTGGGAGACATTCTCGTGTTGGCGTTCTTCGGCATCGTTCCCGTATGCACCATCTACTACATCCAGTTCCACACCATCACCTGGATAGTCTTCTGGGCTTCCTTGGCTTGCGGCATTGTGATTGACGCGTTACTCATTGTCAACAACTTCCGCGACAGAGACACCGACAAGACAGCGGGAAAGAACACCATAATAGTGAGAATGGGAGCTGAGAACGGACTCTTGCTCTATCTATCCACAGGCTGGACAGCATACCTCATGGGCATTCCCTTCCTCTTCAACGGCCATTCCCTTGCCTTTGTACTGCCCACCATTTACGTTGTCCTCCACACGTTCACCTACCTGAAGATGAAACGTATCAACCGTGGCAAGGCTCTCAATCTTTGCCTTGGCGACACAGCGCGCAACATATTCGTCTATGGTGTAACGCTCACTCTCGGACTCCTTATCTAAGATAAAAATAATATATTGCGGCAAGCGCGGCGAGCACCGCAATGGTCACCACTGTGCGTATAAGGCAACCTGCCACCTTTTTCACCACGAAGAAACCTACGATGATGAGAAGCAGGATAAAAAGATAATAAACGAAATTTTCCATTATTTTTTCATTACTTGTTTGAATGCTGTGGGTATCTGTGTCTGAAACTCCATTCGCTCATGGGTGATGGGGTGGGTGAAGCAGAGCATGTAGGCATGCAGGCAAAGCCTGTGCAGAGGGTCGTCGCCGTTGCCGTATTTCACGTCGCCACATACAGGATGTCCCATATCGGCGGAGTGAACGCGAATCTGGTTTTTGCGTCCCGTTTCGAGTCTATACTCCACGAGCGAGTGCTCTGTGGTTCGGTCGAGAACGTGGAAGTGTGTCACTGCATATTTTCCTCCGTTATCCACAGGCGAAGAGTAGGTGATG
>CALZDK010000068.1 GCA_945637645.1 uncultured Prevotella sp. | reverse complement strand
TCTCGCGTGAGCGTGCCGGTTTCGAGGTGCGTGACGTACACTACACACACTATGGCCGTCTGTGTCCTATCGAGAGTCCTGAAGGTCCAAACATCGGACTTATCTCTTCTCTTTGTGTTTATGCAAAGATCAATGAGCTTGGATTTATCCAGACCCCATACAGAAAGGTAGAAAATGGTGTGGCAAACCTCAACAACGACGAGGTGGTATATCTGACAGCAGAGGAGGAGGAAAACCACGTTATCGGACAGGGTAATGCTCCACTTAACGATGATGGAACATTCATTCGCGACGTGGTGAAGTGCCGTCAGGATGCCGACTTCCCAGTAGTTCCTCCAATGGATGTTGACCTCATGGATGTTTCGCCGCAGCAGATTGCTTCCATTGCCGCATCTCTCATTCCTTTCCTTGAGCATGACGACGCTCACCGCGCGCTCATGGGATCAAACATGATGCGACAGGCAGTACCTTTGCTCCACAATGAGGCACCTATCGTAGGTACCGGTATAGAGAAACAGGTGTGTGAGGATTCCCGCACCATGATTACTGCCGAGGGTGAGGGCGTTATCGAGTATGTTGACGCTACCACAATACGAATATTATATGACCGTACGGAAGACGAGGAGTTCGTCAGCTTTGAGCCGGCATTGAAGGAATACCGCATTCCGAAGTTCCGCCGTACGAACCAGAATATGACCATCGACCTCCGTCCTATCTGCAACAAGGGACAGCGCGTGAAGGCAGGCGACATCCTCACCGAGGGTTATGCCACCGAGGATGGCGAGTTGGCACTTGGCCGCAACCTTCTTGTTGCCTATATGCCATGGAAGGGTTACAACTACGAGGATGCTATTGTGCTCAACGAGCGCATCGTGCGCGATGACGTGCTGACTTCTGTCCATGTTGATGAATACTCGCTCGACGTGCGTGAGACAAAGCGTGGAGTTGAGGAGTTCACCGCCGACATACCTAATGTAAGCGAGGAGGCAACCAAGGATCTTGACGAGAATGGTATCATCCGTGTCGGTGCCCGTGTGGAGCCAGGCGATATCCTCATTGGAAAAATCTCTCCAAAGGGTGAGAGCGACCCGTCGCCAGAGGAAAAACTGTTGCGCGCCATCTTCGGCGACAAGGCAGGAGATGTGAAGGACTCTTCACTGAAGGCCAATCCTTCACTGACAGGTGTAATCATCGACAAGAAACTCTTTGCTCGTGCCATAAAGACACGTCAGACCAAACAGCATGACAAGATCTTGCTTGCAAAGATTGACGAGGAGTATGAGGCAAAGAACGAGGACCTGAAGGATATCCTCATCGACAAGCTCCTTGAGCTGACCGAGGACGAGGTTTCCAAGGGCGTGAAAGACTATACAGGTGCTGAAATCATTACCAAGGGATCGAAGTTTACACAGACCAACCTTCGCAACCTTGAGTATGGTGACGTGCAGATAAGCAACTGGACTGCCGATGACCACAAGAACAAGCTCATCGCACAGCTCATCATCAACTACATGAAGAAATTCAAACTCCTTGACGCTGAGATGAAGCGCAAGAAGTTTGCCATCACCATTGGTGACGAACTGCCATCAGGCATTCTTCAGATGGCAAAGGTATATGTTGCCAAGAAACGTAAGATTGGTGTCGGCGACAAACTTGCAGGACGTCACGGTAATAAGGGTATCGTATCGAAGGTGGTACGTCAGGAAGACATGCCGTTCCTTGAGGATGGCCGTCCCGTTGACCTTGTGCTCAATCCGCTTGGTGTGCCTTCGCGTATGAACCTCGGTCAGATTTTCGAGGCTATCCTTGGTGCTGCAGGTAGAAAGCTCGGCGTTAAGTTCGCCACTCCTATCTTTGACGGTGCAAAGCTCGAAGACCTCGCTGAGTGGACAGACAAGGCTGGCTTGCCACATCTCTGCTCGACCTATCTCTACGATGGTGAGACTGGAGAGCGTTTCGACCAGCCGGCAACAGTGGGTATTACCTACTTCCTCAAGCTCGGTCACATGGTAGAGGACAAGATGCACGCCCGTTCCATCGGTCCGTACTCCCTCATCACCCAGCAGCCTCTTGGAGGTAAGGCACAATTTGGTGGACAGCGATTCGGAGAGATGGAGGTTTGGGCTCTTGAGGCATTCGGCGCAAGCCATGTACTTCAGGAGATTCTCACCATCAAGTCCGACGATGTTGTCGGCAGAAGCAAGGCATACGAGGCTATCGTCAAGGGTGACCCGATGCCGGCTCCTGGCATACCGGAGTCTCTCAATGTGCTCCTGCACGAGTTGAAGGGTCTTGGACTAAGCATCACCCTCGACTAATAACAGTAAACTCTTTACACATTAATATACAAAGAAGTAAATATGGCTTTTAAGAAAGATTCAAAGATAAAGAGTAATTTCACCAAAATTACCATTGGTCTGGCTTCGCCTGAGGAGATCTTGGAGAGCTCTTTCGGTGAGGTTACAAAACCTGAGACCATCAATTATCGTACATACAAGCCCGAGCGTGACGGTCTGTTCTGTGAGCGCATCTTTGGTCCCCAGAAGGACTATGAGTGTGCCTGCGGTAAGTATAAGCGCATACGCTACAAGGGCATAGTGTGCGACCGTTGCGGTGTTGAGGTGACTGAGAAGAAGGTGAGACGAGAGCGCACTGGACACATCGAGCTTGTCGTTCCTGTGGCACATATCTGGTATTTCCGCTCTCTGCCCAACAAAATTGGCTATCTGCTCGGACTTCCAACAAAGAAGCTCGACGCGATAATATACTATGAGCGCTATGTCGTTATTCAGCCGGGTCTCATGGCTGGCAAGAAGGACAGCGAGGGCAACGATGCCCTTGGAGCCAATGTGTATGACCTCCTGTCAGAGGACGAGTACAACGAGATTGTTGAGAACAAGATTCCTGCGGACAACGAGTTCCTTGACGATTCCGATCCTAACAAGTTCATCGCCAAGATGGGTGCAGAGGCAATCTATGACCTCCTTATCCGTCTCGATCTTGACTCGTTGTCATACGAACTTCGCGACCGCGCTAACAGCGACTCTTCGCAGCAGCGTAAGAACGAGGCATTGAAGCGTCTGCAGGTTGTGGAGGCTTTCAGAGGCAGCAAGGACGTCAATCATCCAGAGTGGATGATAATGAAGATTATCCCAGTCACTCCACCAGAGTTGCGTCCACTCGTGCCGCTGGATGGAGGTAGATTCGCCACCTCTGACCTCAACGACCTCTATCGCCGTGTCATCATCCGTAACAACCGTTTGAAGCGACTGATGGAGATAAAGGCTCCAGAGGTTATCCTCCGCAATGAAAAACGTATGCTGCAGGAAGCTGTTGACAGCCTTTTCGACAACTCACGAAAGAGCAGCGCTGTGAAGAGCGAGAGTAACCGTCCGCTGAAGTCGCTCAGCGATTCGCTGAAGGGTAAGGCCGGACGTTTCCGCCAGAACCTCCTCGGTAAGCGTGTTGACTATTCTGCACGTTCCGTTATTGTCGTAGGTCCTGAGTTGAAGATGGGTGAGTGTGGTCTGCCGAAACTTATGGCAGCCGAGCTCTACAAGCCATTCATTATCCGCAAGCTCATTGAGCGCGGCATAGTAAAGACAGTTAAGAGTGCCAAGAAAATCGTCGACCGCCGTGAGCCAGTGATTTGGGATATTCTTGAGAACGTGATGAAGGGTCATCCAGTCCTCCTGAACCGTGCTCCTACACTTCACCGTCTTGGTATCCAGGCTTTCCAGCCGAAACTCATTGAAGGTAAGGCAATCCAGCTTCACCCATTGGCATGTACGGCTTTCAACGCCGACTTCGATGGTGACCAGATGGCTGTCCACCTCCCATTGAGCAATGAGGCTATCCTTGAGGCACAGATTCTGATGCTTCAGAGTCACAATATTCTCAACCCTGCAAATGGCGCGCCTATCACCGTTCCTTCTCAGGATATGGTGCTCGGTCTCTATTATATCACAAAAATCCGTCCTGGTGCAAAGGGTGAGGGCCTCACGTTCTATGGCCCTGAGGAGGCAATTATCGCACACAACGAACGTAAGTGTGACCTCCACGCACTCGTAAAGGTTGTAGTAAAAGACATTGACGAGGAAGGCAATATCGTTGACAAGATGGTCGAGACCTCTGTAGGACGTGTCATCGTAAACGGCATTATTCCACAAGAGGTAGGATATGTAAACAAGGTAATCTCCAAGAAGAGCCTTCGCGACATCATTGCCGACGTAATCAAGACTGTAGGTTTTGCCGAGGCTTGTGAGTTCCTCGACGGTATCAAGAACCTTGGTTACCGTATGGCATATCTCGCCGGTCTCTCTTTCAACCTCGACGATATCATCATCCCGGAGGAAAAGAAAGCCCTTGTTGAGCGTGGTAATGAGGAAGTTCGTCAGATTACAGAGAACTACAACATGGGATTCATCACCGACACAGAGCGATACAATCAGGTTATCGATACCTGGACACACGTCAACAACGACCTCGGCAATGTGCTGATGAAGGAGATGACAGAGGCAGACCAAGGCTTCAATGCCGTGTTTATGATGCTCGACTCTGGTGCCCGTGGTTCAAAGGACCAGATCCGTCAGCTCTCAGGTATGCGTGGTCTTATGGCGAAGCCTCAGAAGGCAGGTGCCGAGGGCGCACAGATTATTGAGAATCCTATCCTCTCCAACTTTAAGGAAGGAATGTCGGTGCTTGAGTACTTTATCTCTACTCACGGTGCCCGAAAGGGTCTTGCCGACACCGCCATGAAGACTGCCGATGCGGGTTACCTCACTCGTCGTCTTGTTGACGTCTCTCACGACGTTATCATCAACGAGGAGGACTGTGGCACACTGCGCGGTCTTGTATGCACAGCCCTGAAGAATGGTGATGAGGTTATCTCTACCTTGTCGGAGCGCATACTCGGACGTGTTTCCGTACACGACATTATACATCCAACAACTGGTGAGCTCATTGTGGCTGCCGGAGAGGAAATCACCGAGAAGGTGGCACAGCAGATAGAAGATTCTCCTATCGAGAGTGTCGAGATTCGCTCAGTGCTCACTTGCGAGAGCAAGCACGGTGTCTGCATGAAGTGCTATGGCCGCAACCTCGCTACACGAAAGATGGTACAGAAGGGTGAGGCTGTAGGTGTCATTGCGGCACAGGCTATCGGTGAGCCGGGTACACAGCTGACACTCCGTACGTTCCACGCCGGTGGTGTGGCTGCCAATGCAGCCGCCAATGCCTCAATAATGGCAAAGAACGACAGTATGCTTGAGTTTGAGGAGCTCCGCACTGTTCCTTTCGAAGAGGATGGAAACAAGTGTGAGATGGTTGTCAGCCGACTTGGTGAGGTGCGTTTTGTTGATCCTAACACTAAGATTGTGCTTTCTACGATGAACGTTCCTTATGGCTCGTCACTCTATTTCAAGAACAACGATGTAGTCAAGAAGGGCGACAAGATAGCCCAGTGGGACCCATTCAATGCCGTAATTGTTACCGAGTATGCCGGTGTGCTGAAGTTCAACGACGTAATAGAAGGTATTACATATCGTGCCGAGACCGACGAAACGACAGGTCTTACCGAGAAGATTATCACAGAGTCGAAGGACAAGTCAAAGGTTCCTACCTGCGACATCATCGATGCCAATGGTGAGAAAGTCGGTACATACAACTTCCCGGTGGGAGGTCACGTCGTTGTTGAGGACGGTCAGACAGTAAGCACCGGTGAGACTCTCGTTAAGATTCCACGTGCCGTAGGTAAGGCAGGTGACATCACCGGAGGTCTTCCACGTGTTACCGAGCTCTTCGAGGCTCGTAACCCATCCAACCCTGCCGTTGTGTCTGAAATTGACGGTGAGGTGACAATGGGTAAGGTTAAGCGTGGTAACCGTGAGATTATCGTTACTTCAAAGACAGGCGAGCAGCGCAAGTATCTTGTGTCACTCTCTAAGCAGATTCTTGTACAGGAGCACGATGCCGTACGTGCCGGTACGCCTCTTTCTGATGGTGTCATCACGCCAGCCGACATCCTTGCCATCAAGGGTCCTACCGCTGTTCAGGAGTACATCGTCAACGAAGTACAGGATGTATATCGTTTGCAGGGTGTTAAGATCAACGACAAGCATTTCGAGATTATCGTTCGTCAGATGATGCGTAAGGTTCAGATTAACGACCCGGGCGACACCTCGTTCCTTGAGCAGGAAGTTGTTGACAAGCTCGACTTCGCCGAGGAGAACGACCGTATTTGGGGCAAGAAGGTTGTCGTTGACGCCGGAGACAGTGAGAACCTCAAGGCAGGTCAGATTGTCACCGCCCGCAAGCTCCGCGACGAGAACTCCATCCTGCGTCGCCGCGACCTTAAGCTCGTTCAGGTTCGCGATGCCGTTGCGGCAACATCAACACAGATACTCCAGGGTATCACCCGTGCGGCTCTCCAGACCAAGAGCTTCATGTCTGCCGCATCGTTCCAGGAGACCACCAAGGTTCTCAACGAGGCAGCAATCCGCGGAAAGGTGGATCATCTCGAGGGCATGAAGGAGAACGTTATCTGCGGTCATTTGATTCCTGCAGGTACAGGTCTCCGCGATTTCGACAAACTCGTCGTTGGCTCTAAGGAAGAATATGAGCGTATGCAGGCAAACCGGAAGAATGTTCTCGACTTTGCCGATGAGGACGTTGTGGAGGTTGAGCATGATTGATAGTTGACACAAGTCAACCGTTTATAATAACCAAAAAGGTGCATCGGCAATTGTGTCTGATGCACCTTTTTTCGACAAAAGCTTGGCGGTTTTACGAAAATGTATTACCTTTGCAGCAGTAACAATAAAAATCGGATATAATAATGAACGAAAACAACGAACAAGGCGGAAAGTTCCAGATAGACCTTCCCGCCAACATTGCCCAGGGAGAATATGCCAACTTTGCTATCATAACCCACTCCAGCAGCGATTTCGTGGTTGACTTTGCTCGGGTTCTTCCAGGAGTGCCCAAGGCACAGGTGAAGAGTAGGGTTATCCTTGCCCCAGAGCATGCCAAGCGTCTGCTTATGGCATTGCAGGAAAACATTGTGAGATATGAGCGTGAGTATGGTGCCATAAAGATACCTAATCAGGAATCCCGCACCATAGCACCTTTCCCAACAGGAGAAGCTTAGAAGATATGCAAGAAACAAGACAGAACAAGATAGCGAGGCTCATTCAGAAAGAGCTGAGCGTCATTTTCCAGCAGCAGACAAGGGCTATGCACGGAGTGATGGTGTCGGTCACCCGCACCAAGATCTCTCCCGACCTTAGCATCTGTACTGCCTATCTTAGTGTGTTTCCAAGCGCGAGAGGCGAGGAGATACTAAAAAACATCAATGCTAACGAGAAGACCATAAGGTATGAGCTTGGCACAAGGGTGAGGTATCAGCTGAGGATTATTCCAGAACTGAGATTCTTCATCGATGACTCGCTCGACTATATTGAGCGTATTGATGAACTTTTGAGAAGTTAGTAAAGAAGTAGGCAAGTCGATAGACAGACAGCGAAACTTGAAATAAAAGAAGAAAAGAGTGAATTTCCCGTTTTTCATAGCCCGTCGCTATCTCTTCTCCAAGAAGAGCACGCACGCCATCAACGTCATCAGTGCCATCAGTGCCGTAGGAGTTGCCGTGGCAACAATGGCATTGGTGGTGACTTTGAGTGTCTTCAATGGTTTCCACGACCTTGTCGCCTCATTTTTCACCACCTTCGACCCTCAGCTCAAGGTGTCGCCTGTAAGCGGGAAAACCATTGCCGCCGACGACCCCACGTTGCAAAAGATATGCAGTCTTCCGGCCGTTGAGGTAGCCACTGAAACCGTTGAGGACATGGCTCTTGCCGCATACAATGGCAGGCAGGCGATGGTGAGGATTAAGGGTGTTGAGGACAATTTCGACAGTCTGACGCATATCCGCGAGATTCTTGTCGGCGACGGAGAATATGGGCTTCACGCAGCCGACATGAACTATGGAATTGTCGGCATACGCCTTGCCGAGCGCCTCGGAATGGGCTACACCTTTCAGGGAAGCCTGAAGATCTATGCCCCGAAACGTGAGGGACAGCTCAACATGGCAAAGCCAGAGGAGGGATTTGTGGAGGACGAGCTTTTCTCTCCTGGTGTGCTCTTCTGTGTAAAACAGGGAAAATACGACAAGAACTACATAGTCACGAGCATTTCCTTTGCCCGCAATCTCTTTTCCCAGCAAGGCATGGTCTCTGCTGTTGAGCTTCGTCTTAAGCCCGGTAGCGACTTTGAGGCGGTGAAATCAGAGATGCAGCGACTCGGCCAGGGCAAGTTCTATGTCCGCGACCGTTATGAGCAACAAGAGGACACGTTCCGGATTATGAAGATAGAGAAGCTCATAGCCTACATCTTCCTTACTTTCATTCTCATGGTGGCATGTTTCAACATCATAGGAAGCATTTCCATGCTTATTATCGACAAGCGCGACGATGTAGTGACACTGCGTAATCTTGGCGCAAGCGACAAGCAGATAGTGCGTGTCTTCCTTTTTGAAGGGCGCATGATTTCCACACTTGGCGCTTTGGCAGGAATCGTTGTCGGTTTGCTGCTCTGTTGGATACAGCAGACATGGGGCATTGTAGGCCTTGGCCGTTCCAGTGGCTCCTTCATCATCGACAGCTATCCGGTCAGTGTCCATCCCGAGGACATAGTGATAATCTTCGCCACAGTCATTGCCGTGGGCTACGCTGCCGTGTGGTATCCTGTGCGCTATTTCTCGAAACGTCTTTTATAAATTGTGAGAAATAAGAATTAAAAAAATTAAAAAGATAGTGCGTGTTTGCTTTTTTTTGTTACCTTTGCAAGCGGAAAGCCTTGGGTGGCCCGATAAGTAGTGTCTCCACAAGGCTTCGACCTTGAGTAAACATATTTAATATAGCAATAAAAATGGCATTTTTAACTAACGACAAATTGGTAATTGTTGGTGCTGGTGGCGCCATCGGTTCGACTATGGTTCAGACAGCTCTTACAATGAAGCTGACTCCAAACGTATGTCTTTACGACGTTTATGCTCCAGGTATGGAGGGTGTGATGGAAGAAATGTTCCACTGTGGATATGATAGTGTGAACCTGACAGCCACCACAGATGTAGCAGAGGCTTTCAAGGACGCAAAGTATATCATCTCTTCGGGTGGTGCTCCACGCAAGGCAGGCATGACCCGTGAGGACCTTCTCGCCGGCAACTGCAAGATAGCCGAGGAGCTTGGCAAGAACATCAAGCAGTACTGCCCAGACGTGAAGCACGTTGTGGTTATCTTCAACCCGGCTGACCTTACAGGACTTGTAACATTGCTCTATTCCGGTTTGAAACCATCGCAGGTTACCACACTCGCAGCTCTCGACTCTACTCGTCTGCGCAGCGAGCTCTGCAAGAAGTTCGGCGTGAAGAGCGACGACGTTACTGGTTGCCGCACCTTTGGTGGCCACGGAGAGCAGATGGCAGTGTTTGGAAGTAAGGTGAAGATTCAGGGCAAGCCTCTGAGCGAGATTATCGGTACCGACGCACTGCCACAGGAAGAGTGGGAGAAGCTGCGCACCGACGTTGTTCAGGGTGGTGCAAAGATTATCCAGCTGCGCGGCCGCAGCTCATGGCAGAGCCCAGCATACTGCTCTGTTGAGATGATTCGTGCCGTCATGGGCGGTGAGCCTTTCG
>CALZDK010000067.1 GCA_945637645.1 uncultured Prevotella sp. | reverse complement strand
GTAACTTTGCATCGTCAAAAGGTTAATAGATTGTTTTAGGTTAGTAGTAATATTTATAGTTTTAGGTTTTTAGTTATTGGTAGAAAGAAAGTTTTAAATGTGGATAACAGAGGTCGCCGTGAGGCTCCCTTAACTTTCAAGGTTAGTATTAGTTTTAGTTATGACGCCCCGTGAGCTATTTTTTAATAGCTTCGGGACTCTGGCTAAAAAGCCAGAATTTAACAGAAAAGGATTTTTAGTTAAACATAGGCTTTGAACGTCGCGGCTCGTTGATGAGTGGCGGCGTTTTTTTTGTCATCTGTTCAGCAGTTTGCGGAGTTTTATTGGTATGTAGGCAAGGGCAGGAGGAAGAAGGATGGCTATACGGTCAGAAAGGGGAATATCTCGCGATAGCTGTCTGCGCAGTGGGCGATAGTATTTGTCGAGGACATCAAACTTGCCTGCTGCAATAAAGTTCTCATATTGTTTCAGCTGGCGAAGAATGAAATATGGACGCATCTCGTCCCATATAGGTTGCAGGACTTTACCGAGACATTCGTCGTAGGCACGCTGTTCCTCAAGGTTGATTCGGCGGTCGTTTGGAAGGTCAACGGTGTATTCATACACTACATTGGTGATAAAATAAACCTTCGGGCACTTCACCAAGCACATTATCTGCATCAGTATGTCCTCGCCGGAACGGATTGTCCTTGGTGAGTTAAGGCAGCCTTTGAGAAGCCCACGACGGAAAATCACAGCCCACAACACACAGAAACGCGCGCGTGAAGCAAGTAGTTCGCGGAGCATCCAGGAGGTATCTGCAAATCCAGTTATGCCGGTTGTCACCACATCGCCGTGGTGTGTTTTGTATGATGCCACAACCTCGTCGGCTCCTGTTTCCTCTATAGCCTTGTAGAGGATTTCTATTCCGCCTTCTGTCATACGGTCGTCAGAATCCACGAAAGTTATGTATTCGCCTCTTGCCGCCTCCACACCAATCCTGCGTGCCGCCGTCACTCCGCCGTTCTCCACATGAATGACTCTCAGTGCGGGGTATTCGCAAGCCAGAGTGTCGCAGATGTCGCCCGACTCGTCGGTGCTGCCATCGTCCACGGCAACAACCTCAAGGCCGTCAAACCGTTGGTTCAGCACACTCCTCAGACACGTCTCAACATAGTCACGTTTGTTATAGACTGGTATCACTACCGTCACTTTTATGTCCTTTTTCTCTTTCATGCTGCGAAAATAGTGAAAAAAAACGTGATAGTCAAATTAATGCCGTTTTTTTTTATTACTTTTGCAAAATAATCTTCAAAGCAAGCAAATGGAACAGGAGAAAAGAAACAAAGAGGAACGCCAGATAACGGCATATTTTTATCATACGGAGAACATTCAGTATATGTATGAGGGATGGAGCAAAGGCTCTTTCCCCGGTCACCTGTTGTATGGGGCCACTCATCTCAGTGACCATGGCATCGGCATAGTACAACACAAGTTTCGGGAGTTTGGCGAGCGTCGGTTGCCAATGATGCTCTATGTGGCATTTCAGGTGCTGTTCTGCCCTAAGTGCTTCGATTTGATTTATGCCACCCATTACAAGGGCTTGGAGATAATTATACTGCTCCGTGCGTTGCATCTCTACAGAAAGCCTATCGTTATCTGGCACCACCAACCTATTATTACGCCTAAGAAGAAATGGCGTGAATGGCTCGGACGATTGTTCTATCGAGGCATCGACGAGATGTTTTTCTTCTCGCAGAAACTTGTCGATGACTCTATGAAATCGAGAAAGGCGAAACCGGGACACATGCACGTCGGTCACTGGGGACCCGACAATGCTTTCTACGACAAGGTGATAAGCCAATGTTGTGATGTTGCCCACAAGGGATTCATCTCCACTGGTCGTGAGCGCCGAGACATGAGGACCTTGGTTGCCGCTTTCAATGCTGCCGACGAACCTTTGGACATCTATCTAAACAAACGCAACTGTGGCATCGACTATGAGCAGATGTTCAGGGAGATGGAGGTAAAGGATAACATAAAGGTGCATTTTACTTCGGGTTATAAGCAAGACGAACTCAGTGTGCTTGTCTATCGGTCGTTGTGTGTGTGCATCTGCTGCCTTGAGACGAAATACACCGTTGGTCTTACCACCATAGTGGAGGCTCTCGCTCTTGGAATACCAATGATATGCAGCAGAAATCCTCAGGTTCCAATCGATATAGAGAGGGAAGGTTGCGGCATCTTTGTTGACTATTATGACACGAAAGGTTGGGAAAAGGCAATACGCTACATTACCGACCACCCTGTCGAGGCTGCTGAAATGGGACGTAAGGCAAAGAACCTTGCACTTACAAAGTTCAACGACGAGATATGTGCTGCGGAAGTGGCGGAAATAATAAAAGGATTGAAGGATTGAAAAAACGAAATATTAAAAAAGTGAGGGTGTTTCATTTCATATCACATTTCGACCTTGGTGGAGCGGAACGTGTTGCTGCGAGCATAGCCAAGTCGGGGACTGGGGGCATTGAATATCATGTTGTGGAGATGATGCGAGGCAGGTCTGCAATCACGTCCGAGTTTGTCAACGAACTGCAGGAAGCTGGAATAGTGTGCCACAGGTCTTTGGTGCCCGACATTCGTTGGCATTTTGTTGTGGAGCGGCTTACAGCCCTGTTCTTCCCTCTTCGTTTCCTTTGGATATGGTTGCGATGGCACCCCGACGTGATACACTCTCATACAGAACTTCCCGACCTTTGCACTGTTGCCGCGATGAAAGCTATGCCTTGGATAGCAAAACGTTGTCGAGTGGTACGCACCATCCACAACAACCGTTTATGGACAGGACAGGCACTTTTGGGCAAGATTTGCGAGCGTTTCTTCATTCTGCACAATTCCAATATCGCTATCTCCGAATCTGTAAGGTTGTCATATAGTGATCGATATGGCAGTGTTCCACCTATTATACATAATGGGGTGGGTGAGCCCCGGCGGCGCACTTATGAACGACTGTGCCCTGGTAAGATAAACGTTGTCTTTGCCGGACGTTTTGAGTCTCAGAAGGGAATAGACACTCTTGTAGATGTTGTAAGATCCTTGGCTGGCGACAACCGCTACCATTTCCACGTCTTTGGCGATGGTAGTTTAGGTGATATGTTGCGAGAAACGGTAGGCAGTCAGGCTAATGTAAGCATCAACCCACCATTGTTTGGACTGTCCTCCTATCTTGGCTCTTTCGACTTCATGTTTATGCCCTCTGAGTTTGAGGGACTAAGTATAGTTGCCATAGAAGCCTCCATGTCTCGCCTTCCAAACATAATCAACTCATGTCCAGGACTTGAGGAGATCTTACCAGCCGACTGGCCTTTGAAAGTGTCGAAAAACGACAGGGCATCCTACCTCCGTCTTTTCCGCGATTTCATACCAACTTGCAGGAGGGAAGAACTCGGCAACAAAGCGCAAGATTTTGCCCGCATTCATTTTTCGGTAGAGAAGATGCAGCAGGGCTACGAGAAGGTTTATTACCGGCATGACTCGACCAGATGAAAAAGGAAAACAACCTGCTTAAGGCAAAGAGCTAATGTCTTTTCTTATGTATGAAAGCCATGCACTCGTCGAGAATCTTCACCTTTGCCATTTTCATCACTGCGAAATAGAGAACTGCCGCGACAACTATTCTCGAAGGGAGCAGAATCATGGGATCTTCTATGAACGAAGTGACGAAATATGTTGCCGCCATTACAGCTGCAGCCGAAAGCATGAAAGGTACGGTGTCGGCAAATACATTGGCGAAAGTAACACCAATAAGCCTCTTGGCGTTTATCTGCCATACCACAAGCCATAGTATAGTGAAAACGGTGTAAACAATCACCATCGTCTTTATTCCAAAACTATGGAATAGCAAAATAAGAACTATCTGAATTACTATTTGTCCTATATTGCACCACATGTATATCCCGGAACGTCCAGAAGCGATGACGAGGTGCTGATAGAGCGTATAGAACGTAAGGAACGCACCGCCGATGCAAAGGGTCTGGAGCAACGGAACACTGTCAATCCATTTGTCAGATATTGTTACAAGAATAAACTCGCGTGAAACGAGGGCCATTCCGAAGAGGGCGGGGAAAGAGAGGAAAGCAGTGAAACGCAACATCTTGCGGAACACACGTAGTTCCCGGTCGCGGTCGTCGGTAATCTGTGCGAGCACAGGCTGTGCCACCTGCTCTATAGTGCCTGATATTGTGGTATAAGCCATTGTGTCCCACTTCATTGCCTGGGTGAAATTGCCCACTGCCTTCATAGGGAACAGATTGCCGAAGATGAATGTGAGGACGTTGTTGTTGATGGTGTTTATAATCGTTGTCACCAGTATTTTCACACTGAAAGGAAACATCCTTACCACAGGTGAGAAATCAACCTTGAACGAGGGACGCCACATCCGTCGGGTGTAGTAGTAGCGGCAGACATTCTGGATGAGGACAAAAAGAACCGACTGCCATGCCAAACTCCAGTATGCCATTCCGTTCCACGCCAGTATGATGCCGCAAGTGCCCGACAGGAGAAGCGACACAAAGCCTGTTATGGCTCTCTCGCGTGCCATGATGTTCTTGAACATTATGGCGTTGCGGGTAATGCCGAAAGCCGAGATAAGGAAACCGAGGAAAACGAAGCGCGAGAGGTCAACAAGCTCTGGGCTGTGGAAGAACCAGGCAATCAGTGGAGCTGCAAAAAAGAGTATGGCATAGCATGCCGCACCCACGGTGATGTTGAACCAGAACACCGCGTTGTAGTCGTTTGCCGTTGGCTGCTTTATATTTGTCAGTCCTTGGGTGAATCCGCTGCTCTGCAGATTGCCAGCTATAAGCGAGAAGATGGAAAGCACTCCCACTATTCCGTAGTCTTGCGGCGAGAGCATACGGGCAAGAAAGATACCGAACACAAGGTTCAGCACCTGCATCGTACCACTGTTCATTGCTCCCCAAAACAGTCCCTTTGCCGTCTTTTCTTTCAGCGACTCCATCTTTTTTGGTGCAAAATTAGCATATTTTCCCGACATGAGGAAAAAACACGGGGATTATTTTGTCATAAGAGAAAAAAACGCTAACTTTGCCGCAAGCTAAAAGAAAAATGGACATAAGGAACATAAAGGAGAGATGGAACGCTACAATTCTTGACATATTGAAGGCGTTTATGGATATATGCGAACGGCACGACCTGACGTTCTATTGTTGCGCAGGCACTGCCATCGGTGCCGTGCGGCATGGGGGAATAATACCTTGGGACGACGACATCGACGTGATAATGCCTCGGCCGGACTACGACCGCCTGCTTGAGATTGCAAAGACGGAGGATTTTGGCAGGTATGAGATAATATCGCCATACAACGACGACACTTATCCGCTCTATTTCTCAAAACTCTCCGACAGGACCACGACGCTTGTTGAGGACAGACAGATACCTTGTGTAATAGGACTTTATGTCGATATTTTCCCGCTTGACGCCACCGACGACGACGTGGAGAAGGCAAAGAGACTGAAGGCGAGATATACGAAGATAATAAACCGGCTGAACGCTGTTTCCACACATAATAGCTTCGGTGAGTATATGGCTTTGCTGAAAGACCCGAAGGAATGGGGACGTTTTGCGATAAAGACGGTTGCCTTCTTCTTCCGAAGTGTTATAAGGCGGCATTTAATATCACAGATGGACGAGATGAGTCATCGTTACGACTACGGCAAAGCCAAGAACGTACAGGTATATACCGGTTCCTACGGATTTAAGGAGGTTTTCCCGAAAGAGTGGCTCGGCAAGGGACGTATGTTCAAGTTTGAGGACACAGAGGTACCGCTGCCGGAGGAGTATGACAAATATCTACGCCACTTCTTTGGCGACTATATGCAGTTCCCGCCTGTGGAGCAACGCATAGAGAAGCACCATCGTGCCTATCTGAATATGGATTGCAAGGAAGAGAAAGAGGCAGTCCTGAAAAAATTGAATGTTGAACATTGATTATTATATATGAATTACGCATTGATAATTGCCGGCGGTTCCGGAAACAGGATGGGGCAGGACATACCGAAGCAGTTTATGCACGTTGACAACTGCCCGATAATAATCCACACGATGCTGGCTTTCCAAAAGCATCCCGACATTGACGGCATTGCCGTGGTGTGCCTCGATGGTTGGCAGACTGTGTTGCAGTCGTATGCCAACCAGTTTATGGTGACGAAATTGAGATGGATTTTCAATGGCGGTGAGAACGGACAACAGTCTATCCACAACGGAATATACGGTCTGAAGGAGGCCGGGATAAAAGATGACGACCTTGTGCTTGTGCACGATGCAGTGCGCCCATTGCTGTCGCAAGACATTATATCGTCGAACATTGCCATCTGCCAGAAATATGGTTATGCCATTACGGGCATTAAATGCCGTGAGGCGATATTGGAGAGTGATGATGGCTTTACGACAACGACGAGCATTCCACGCGACAAGTTGATTCGCACGCAAACCCCACAGACTTTCCGATTGCGCAACCTTATAGCTGCACATGAGGAGGCGTCAAGGAGAGGCATCACAAACTCTGTTGCCTCGTGTACCCTGATGGCTGAACTTGGCGACCGTGAGATGCACATAGTGCCGGGGTCGGAAAAGAACATCAAGGTGACAACCATCGAGGACCTTGAAATTCTTAAGGCTTTGATGCATGTGGAAAAGGAAAGCTGGTTGAAATGAATTCGGTTGAAAACTTGACGAGCAGATAGTCCAACTGTAAAACTGCAGCAGAGTAACAACTCGTCAACTTGTTTACTTGTCAACATGAAATAATTATGAACTACGCGGAAGATATTAGGACGGCTGCTTGCGAGGCATTGCCGTGGGAACGGCTTGAGGGGAAGAATATTCTCGTCACGGGAGCTACGGGATTAATCGGCGGATGCTTGGTGGAAGTGCTTATGGCACACGAGGGCAACTATGGTGTTTATGCCTCAGGCCGAAACGAGGGTAGGGCGAAACAGAGGTTTGCCGCTTATGCAGGCGACAACCGTTTCCATTTCCTTCGCTATGACGTCAGCGAACCGTTGGTGTCGGATGTATGCTTCCATTTTGTTGTTCATGCCGCGAGCGGAGCGGCACCGGCAGCCTTTGCCACACAGCCAGTGGAAGTGGTGAAGGCAAACATTCTTGGGGTAGCCAATCTTATGGATTACGGACTTGGTCACTCGTTGGAGCGCATGCTCTATGTCTCCACAGGCGAGGTGTATGGAGAAGGTGGAGCTACGCTCGACACTCCGGACGGGAAGGCTTTCACGGAAACAGACAGTGGCTATGTAAACTGTGCCACCCAACGAGCCTGTTATCCTTCATCAAAGCGTGCGGCAGAGACACTTTGCATAGCATACGGTGCAGAATATGGTGCCGATGTCGTAATTGCCCGTCCATGTCATGTCTTTGGACCGAATTTCACGGAGAGCGACAATCGTGTCTATGCCCAGTTTTTGAGAAACGTCCAACGAGGTGAGGACATCGTTATGAAGAGCGACGGCGCGCAATTCAGGTCGTGGTGTTATGTGGTGGATTGTGTTCGTGCCTTGCTATATATATTATTAAAAGGTGAGAGGGGTGAGGTTTATAATATAGCAGACGAGAAGTCGAATGTCACCATACGCCAGTTGGCTGAGATGATAGCCTCTATGGGTGGCAAGAAAGTGGTTATTAAAAAACCCGACAACCAGGAGTCGTCGGGTTATAATATAGTAACAAAATCTATTTTCTCAACAGCGAAACTCCAGCGCCTTGGTTGGAGCGTCAGCGGAAGCATGGTTGAAAAACTATCCCACCTGGCTTCCTGGCTTGACATCGCGCAGAGTGGTGGTGACACTCAGTGAACCGTCGAAGTTGACCGCAGAGAGTATCATTCCCTGGCTCTCTATGCCCATCATCTTGCGGGGAGCGAAGTTTGCAACGAACAGCACGTCCTTTCCTATAAGGTCTTGTGGTTCGTAGTAAGCGGCTATTCCGCTGAGGATGGTCCGGTCGGTGCCTGTTCCGTCGTCTATTGTGAACTGAAGCAGTTTCTTCGATTTCTTCACCTTTTGGCAATCCTTGATATGTCCCACGCGGATGTCGAGTTTCTCAAAGTCCTCGAAAGACACTTCCGGTTTTACCGGTTCCGCAACATATGCGGCAGCCTCGTTAGCCTTCTTTGTGGCTTCGAGTTTGTCGAGTTGCTTTTGTATTGTCTCGTCGTCGATTTTCTCGAAAAGGAGTTCCGGCTCGCCCAGTTGATGTCCTGCCTCAAGCAGGTCGGTGCTTCCGAGTTGTTCCCATTCGTAATGATCGACATTGAGCATTTTCAACAGTTTTTTGCTGCTGAACGGCAGGAACGGCTCGAAGGCTATGGCGAGGTTGGCGCAAAGCTGGAGTGATATATTCAGTATTGTCTCCACACGCTTCATGTCGGTCTTTGCTATCTTCCAAGGTTCGCAGTCGGCAATGTATTTGTTGCCGATGCGTGCAAGGTTCATAGCCTCCTTTTGGGCATCGCGGAACTTGAAGGCGTCGAGCAGTCGTTCCACGTTCTGCTTCACGTCCTTGAATTCTTCGAGAGCCTTGCGGTCGATGTCTTCGAGTTCGCCGCAGGCGGGAACGACACCGTTCCAGTATTTCTTTGTCAGCTGCAGTGCACGGTTAACGAAGTTGCCATATACGGCGACCAGTTCGTTGTTGTTGCGGTCCTGGAAGTCTTTCCAAGTGAAATTGTTGTCCTTTGTCTCAGGAGCGTTTGCGGTGAGCACATAGCGCAGCACGTCTTGCTTGCCAGGGAAATCGACAAGATATTCGTGAAGCCATACAGCCCAGTTGCGCGATGTTGAAATCTTGTCGTTCTCAAGGTTGAGGAACTCGTTGGAAGGCACATTGTCGGGCATGATGTATCCGCCGTGTGCTTTCATCATTACAGGGAAGATGAGACAGTGGAACACGATGTTGTCCTTTCCAATGAAGTGTACGAGGCGTGTCTCCGGGTCTTGCCACCATTTCTCCCATGATCCCCACCGTTCCGGGTTGCTGTCGCACAGTTCTTTCGTGTTGGAGATATAACCTATAGGAGCGTCGAACCAAACATATAGCACTTTTCCTTCCGCACCCTCTACAGGTACAGGAATACCCCAGTCCAAGTCGCGTGTCATAGCTCGTGGTTGCAAGTCCATGTCGAGCCACGACTTACACTGTCCATACACGTTTGGTCGCCATTCCTTATGACCTTCAAGTATCCATTCTTTCAGCCAGTCTTGGTATTTACCGAGAGGCAGATACCAGTTCTTTGTTGGTTTCTTTACGAGACCGTGTCCTGGGTTGTTCTTGTTTGTAGGGTTGATAAGTTCGTCGGGTGAAAGTGTTGCACCGCATTTCTCGCATTGGTCGCCGTAGGCGCCCTCAGCACCACAACGAGGACATGTGCCAACGATATTTCGGTCGGTGAGGAACTCACCTGTAACCTCGTCGCAATATTGCAACTCCGTTATTTCCTCAAGTTCTCCCTTGTCGTAGAGTGTGCGGAAGAAGTCGGCTGCAAACTTATGGTGTATAGCAGAAGTGGTGCGGCTATATATGTCGAAAGAAATGCCGAAGTCCTCAAACGATTTCTTTATCAGTGAGTGATAGCGGTCAACGACCTGTTGTGTTGTTATACCCTCTTGTCGTGCCCTTATAGTTACAGGTACTCCATGTTCGTCGCTTCCTCCTATGAACACCACCTCTTGCTTTTTCAGCCTGAGGTATCTTGCATATATGTCAGATGGCACATACACTCCTGCAAGGTGTCCGATATGCACGCCTCCATTGGCGTAAGGCAGTGCTGCAGTGATGGTTGTTCGTTTAAATTTCTTGTCTTCCATTTCGTTAATCGTTTATTTTTGGTGCAAAGTTAGTGCAA
>CALZDK010000066.1 GCA_945637645.1 uncultured Prevotella sp. | reverse complement strand
CGTGGGAACAAACAAGGTGGCACCTTACCCAATGCCTGTTGCTGGCGGAGTGCAATATGTGAACATGCCTGTGGAAATAGACACCAAGACCCTGGGAGAGATAGCACAGACAACACACGGCGACTTCTACCGTGCCACAAACACCCAGGAACTGAAGAAAATCTACAAGGAGATAGACCAACTTGAGAAGTCGAAGATGAGCGTGAAGAAATTCAAGAAGAAATACGACGCCTTCCAGCCCTTCGTGATGGTGGCCGCCATAGCGTTGCTGCTTGAAATCTTGCTCCGAATAACGATATTCCGCAGAATACCATAGGATTTTGTAGTGTATTAGAAAAAAGGAAACTATGTTCAGATTTGAAGAACCTATATATTTGTATCTCTTGGCGGTGATTCCCGTCCTCGCACTCGTGAGATGGCTGCTCGAAAGGAAGCAGCACAAGAGACTAAGGAAATTTGGCGACCCGGAACTGTTGAGCCAGCTGATGCCAGACGTTTCGCGGTGGCGTCCAGCTGCAAAGTTCTGGACCCTTGAGGCTGCCCTGGCTCTGCTCATCGTGATGATAGCAAGACCACAGATGGGAACACGCATCAGTCACGACAAACGCACAGGCATAGAGACTATCATAGCCATGGACATCAGCAACTCCATGCTCGCGGAAGATGTTGCCCCAAGCCGACTCGACAGGACAAAGATGATGGTGGAGAACCTTGTGGATAACTTCACCGACGACAAGATAGGACTCATAGTGTTTGCTGGCGACGCCTTTGTGCAGCTGCCCATAACGAGCGACTATGTGTCGGCAAAGATGTTCCTAAGCGACATACACCCCTCGCTAATGGCTACACAGGGCACAGACATCGCAACGGCAATAAACATGGCAACAAACAGCTTCACACAACAGCAAGGCGTGGGAAAGGCTATCATAGTGGTGACCGACGGAGAGGACCACGAGGGTGGTGCACTTGAGGCAGCGAAAGACGCAAAGAAGAAGGGAATGAGGGTGTATGTCCTCGGAGTGGGTTCGCCAAACGGAGCTCCTATACCTTTAGGCAACGGAAACTACATGAAGGACAGGACAGGAAACACCGTGATGACAAAGCTCAACGAGGAGATGTGCCGACAGGTGGCTGAGGCTGGCGGAGGTGCATACATCCATGTAGATAACAACAGCAATGCACAGCAGCAACTCGACAACGAACTCTCGAAACTGACAAAGAAAGAGATGCAAAGCACCATATACAGCGACTACGACGAGCAGTTCCAAGCCTTTGGCATCATTGCCTTAATACTGCTCATAATAGAGATTTGCATACTCGACCGCAAGAATCCGCTGGCAAGGCGAATAAACATCTTCGGAAGACGCCAACGCACTGCTACAGTGCTGTTGCTACTCTTCGCCGCAACGGCAGCGGTGGCACAAACCGACCGCCAGTATGTAACCAGCGGAAACAAACTCTTCCGCAACGGACAGTTCGACCAGGCTGAGGTGGCCTACCGTAAGGCAATAGAGAAAAACCCACGCAACCCGCAGGCTCACTACAACCTCGGAAACGCACTGATGGCTCAAAAGAAAGACTCTGCCGCCGTGCAAAGCCTTCAGAAGTCCACCGAGCTGGAGACAAGCAAGATAAGGAAGGCGATGGCTTTCCACAACATGGGTGTGGTATGCCAGCAGCACAAAATGTACGGCGAGGCGATAGAGGCTTACAAGAGCGCACTAAGACTGAACCCGAAGGACGACGCCACACGCTACAATCTGGAACTCTGCAAACGCCAACAGAAGAATCAGCAAAACCAGAAGAACCAGAATCAGCAGGACAAGGACAAGAAAGACAAGAACGGAAAAGACAAGAAAAACGACAAGCAGAAAAACGACAAGCAAGACCAGAATAAGAAAAAGGAGAACAAGATGAGCAAGGAGAACGCAGAGCAAATGCTCAACGCCGCCATGCAGCAGGAGAAGAGCACACAGCAACGCATAAAGAAAGCTATGCAGCGTCCGCGCTCAGCCAAGTTGGACAAAGAATGGTAATCGTAATGCAGATAATGAAAAGACTTTTACTGACATATATCACGCTTTTCGCCTTCATGGCAACCTTTGCACAACACCTCGTGGGAAACGCTCCCGCACAGGTGGCGGTAGGCGAACAGTTTAGACTGACATACACCATCAACACACAGAACGTCAGCGGATTCCGTGCAGGAAACATTCCCGACGAGCTGGAGGTGCTCATGGGACCAAGCCAGTCATCGCAGTCGAGCTTCCAGATGGTAAACGGACACACCAGCTCGTCATCGTCGGTGACATACACCTATATAGTATGCGCCAACAAGAACGGAACATACACCATCCCTCCTGCACAGATAACGGTGGACGGAAAGACAATACGCTCCAATGTGTTGCACATCAAGGTGAGCGGAACGGCACAAAGCAACCGTGGAGGACACCACGGCGGAGGCAACGCCAACAACGACTACGAGATTCGCGACGCAGGATCTCGCATCAGTGGAAGCGACCTCTTCATCAAGGTGAGCGCCAACAAGAAACGCATCCACGAACAAGAGCCTGTTCTGCTTACATACAAGGTATATACACTCGTGGGACTAACACAGTTGAGAGGCGAAATGCCCGACATGAAGGGTTTCCACTCGCAGGAAATACCACTGCCAAGGGAGAAGAGTTTCCACATAGAGACACTCAACGGCAGACCATACAAAACGGTGACCTGGCAGCAGTGGGTAGTCTTCCCGCAGATGACGGGAAAACTCGAAATTCCAAGCATCACGTTTGAGGGAATGGTGGTGCAGCAGAACAGGGATGTTGACCCCTTCGAGGCTTTCTTCAACGGAGGATCAGGCTATGTAGAGGTGAAGAAGAAAATTGTTGCTCCGGGACTCACGCTTCAGGTTGACCCTCTGCCCACACGACCAGCCGATTTCTCTGGTGGAGTGGGGAGGTTCAGCGTCACGGCTCAGATAAACAAAACTGAGGTGAAGGCAAACGACCCCATATCGCTCCGTGTCATCGTAAGCGGAACTGGCAACTTGAAGCTCATCAAGGAACCTATAGTGAAGTTCCCAAAGGACTTCGACAAATATGACGCCAAGGTCACCGACAAGACGAAGATTACTGCCAACGGCGTCGAGGGAAGCATGGTTTACGACTTCATGGCTGTGCCTCGCCATCAAGGCTCCTTCGAGATTCCTCCAGTGGAATTCACCTATTACGACACACAAGCCAACACCTACAAGACGGTGAAGAGCGAAGGCTTTAAGCTTGAGGTGGCAAAGGGCAGCGGAAGCAGCAGCGTGAGCGACTATTCGGAGGAAGTGGAACAGCTCAACAAGGACATCCGCTACATTAAGACAGGCGATGCGGAGCTGAGAAACATCGACGACTTCTTCTTCGGTTCAACCTCTTACTGGGTTATGCTCGTGGCAATGCTGGTCGCTTTTGTCTCTCTCTTCGTGGTGTTCAGACAAAGGGCGATAGACAACGCCAACCTCGGCAAGATGCGTGGCAAGAAAGCCAACAAGGTGGCAACACGCCGACTGCGCTCCGCAAGCAAACTGATGGCGGAGAACCGCTCGGACGACTTCTACGACGAGGTGCTCCGCGCCCTTTGGGGATATGTGGGCGACAAACTCAACATGCCTGTTGAAAGCCTCTCGCGCGAGAACATACAGCAGAGGCTCGCCGAACGCATGGTGGAGCAGGAAACAATAGACAAGTTCATTGCCGCCATAGACGAGTGTGAGTTTGAACGTTACGCTCCAGGCGACGCAAAGGGCAACATGAGCAAGACCTTCGACGCCGCCATGACGGCAATAATGGATATTGAGGAGAAAATGAGGAAAAAGAACAAAACGTCGGCAGCAAAGGCTCTCGTGGTCGTGGCCTTCATGTCATTCGCCTTCTGCCAATCAGCCTCGGCTATGGCAACAAAGGCAAATGCAGACCAGGCATACAAGAAGGAACAGTATCAGCAAGCCATTGCCGACTATGAGGAGCTGCTGAAACATGGCGCCAATGCCGAGATTTACTACAACCTCGGAAACGCCTACTATCGCACCAACAACCTCACTCGTGCCATACTCAACTACGAGCGTGCAGCACTGCTCTCGCCAGGCGATGCCGACGTGCGCTTCAACCTTCAGCTCGCACGATCAAAGACCATCGACAAAATAACGCCAGAGTCGGAGATGTTCTTCTTCAACTGGTATCGTCAGGTGGTAAACCTGATGAGTGTTGACGGATGGGCAACCACGGCTCTCATAGCACTTGCAATAGCAATAGTCTGCGCCCTGTCTTATCTCTTCGCCGAGCGTCTGCTGATGAGGAAGACAGGATTCTTCGGGGCTATGATCATGATTGTGGTCTTCGTGTTGTCGAACATCATGGCGCAGCAGCAAAAGGAGAAACTCGTAAACCGAACTGGAGCCGTAATCACAGCTCCAACGGTACAGATAAAAAGCACTCCTTCGAAAAACGGCACCGACCTCTTCAACCTTCACGAGGGAACAAGAGTGGACATAATTGACGGTTCCATGAAGGACTGGAAGGAAATACGGATTGCCGACGGTAAGAGTGGCTGGATAGAGACTTCAAAAATGGAGACAATATGATTGACTCGCTCATAGAACTCGACAAGCAACTGCTGCTGGAACTAAATGGAGGCAGCTCGCTGTATGTGGATGCACTGATGACGACGCTAACCAAGGCGCAAACATGGATTCCACTATACATTGCCTTGTTCTTCCTTGTGGTCAAAAACAACGAGAGCGTATGGAAAATTGTCTCCATAGTGGGTTGCGCAGCACTCTGTGTGCTGTTTGCGGGAACCGTTGACGACACCATAGTGAAGCCTCTTGTGGCACGTTGGCGACCGACACACGACCCTGAGATAGGACTGCTTGTGGATGTGGTGAACGGATACAGGGGAGGCAACTACGGCTTCTTCTCCGCCCATGCCGCAAACACCTTCTCAATAGCAGTGTTCTTCACACTTCTCGTGAGAAACGGATACCTCTCGTTCTCACTCATAGTGTGGTCGCTTGTAAACTGCTGGACGAGGCTCTATCTCGGAGTACACTATCCGGGTGACATCGCCATGGGACTGCTTTGGGGAGGTATAGTGGCAACAGGAGTGTTCCTGTTCTACTACTATGTGCTTTGCCGAAATGTGGATTGGGGCGAGTTCATTTCCACACAATACACCTCCACAGGATATGTGGTGTCCGACGTTGACGTGGTACTCTGCGTCCTTGCCTATACCTTTGTCTATGCACAGGTAATGGCGTGCTTGTTATGACGAAACTTAAACTCATTAGATGAACGATACAAAACATATACACATAAGAGACTACGACTATCCGCTCCCCGACGAGAGGATAGCGAAGTTCCCTCTCTCACAACGCGACCACTCCAAGCTCTTGGTCTATCGCCACGGCGACATCAGCGAGGACACGTTCTTCAATCTCCCCACTTATCTTCCACAGGGAGCGCTGATGATATTCAACAACACCAAGGTGATTCAGGCAAGACTACATTTCCGAAAACAGACAGGAGCACTCATCGAAGTGTTCCTGCTTGAGCCTGCCTCGCCTGCCGACTACGAGCAAATGTTCCAGACTCACCACTCGTGCCAGTGGCATTGCCTCGTGGGAAACCTGAAGAAATGGAAGAACGGAACGCTCAGCAGAACCTTCCCAGTGGGTGAAAACAACGTAACACTGAGTGCGGAATATATTGAGGAGGAACGCACATCACACCGCATACGACTTTCGTGGGACAATCAGAATGTCTCCTTTGCCGAGATACTCGACGCCGTGGGCGAACTTCCCATCCCGCCTTATCTAAACCGCGACACCCAGGAGAGCGACAAAACCACCTACCAGACAGTCTATTCAAAGATAAAAGGCAGTGTGGCTGCACCAACTGCAGGACTTCATTTCACCGAGGCTGTGCTTGCCGACATAGACCGCCACGGAATAGAGCGCGACGAACTAACACTCCACGTTGGCGCTGGCACCTTCAAACCGGTGAAAAGTGAAGAGATAGAGGGACACGAGATGCACACCGAGTTCATCGCCGTCCACCGCGACACCATACAACGGCTCATTGCCCACAATGCAGAGGCAATAGCCGTGGGCACAACAAGCGTGAGAACCCTTGAAAGCCTATATTTCATGGGACTGAAGGCAATGGCGAACCCAGACATCAGCGAGGAGGATATGCACGTAAACCAATGGGAGCCTTACGAAACACAGACCGATGTGACACCGCTTGAGTCGCTCAAGGCACTCGACAGCTACCTTGAAAGACACAACCGTTCCACGCTACATTCCAGCACCCAAATAATCATTGCCCCAGGCTACGACTATAAGATAGTGAAAATGCTCGTCACCAATTTCCATCAGCCGCAGAGCACTCTGCTGCTGCTTGTCAGCGCATTCGTCAAGGGCGACTGGCGCCACATCTATGACTACGCCCTCGACCACGACTTCCGCTTCCTGAGCTACGGTGACAGTAATCTTTTAATTCCATAAGAAAAAAATGAAAATAGGAGACAAAGTAAGATTTCTAAGCGATGTGGGAGGCGGACGAGTTGCCGGCTTCCAAGGTAAAAATATTGTGCTCGTGGAGGACGAGGACGGATTCCAAGTACCCACTCCTGCCAACGAACTTGTTGTGGTGGGCGACGACGACTACAGCACATCAAGACTTGTTGCCGACAAGCAGAAGAAAACCATCAACGTGGCACAGGACGACGAGGACTACGATCCCGCCGACCGCCCTGTCACTTTCAAGGCTCCAGTGGAGGAACGCAAGGGCGGTGACAAGCTCTCGGCATATATTGCCTATGTGCCGATGTCGCCAAAGGAGATGACATCCACACGCTTCGAGACATACATCGTTAACGACAGCAACTACTATATGCAGTTCACCTATCTCACTGCGGAGGGAAACAACTGGCAGCTGAGATCTTCGGGCGAGATAGAGCCAAACACCAAACTCTACATAGAGGAGTTCGGTCGCGAAGACCTTAACAACTTCAACCGCATAGCGGTGCAGATTCTCGCCTACAAGCGCGGCAAGAGCTTCCTGCTGAAACCTGTCGTCGACGTACAACTTCGTCTCGACCCAGTGAAATTCTACAAGCTCCACACCTTCCAGGAGAACGACTTCTTCGAACAGCCAGCCTATGTGCTCACACTCGTCGAGAACGATGCCGAGGCACGCCCTCTCGTGGTGGATGCAAAGCGGCTGAAGCAGGAGATGATGGGAAAGATAAACGCCGACCGCCCGAAGTCGCATGCCCCACAGGTGAAGAAAGACGACCCCAACGCCCCAATCGTTGTTGACCTCCATGCCTCTGAACTTCTCGACACCACGACAGGCATGTCGCACTCCGACATACTCAACTATCAGCTTGAGCAGTTTCGCAAGACCATCAGAGAGCACGAAAAGGAGAAGGGACGCAAGATAGTGTTCATACACGGCAAGGGAGAAGGCATTCTCCGTCAGGCTCTCATCAACGAGCTGCGCTATCGTTTCAAGACCTGTACCTATCAGGACGCCTCGTTCCAGGAATACGGTTATGGGGCAACACAAGTAACAATAAAATAACTCAACTTCCTTAACTTCTTAGAGTTGAGCATATGCGAAACTTAAATAAAATAACATTATGAAATACGGATTCGCAACAGTCGCAGCTGCCATACCGAGCGTAAAGGTAGCCGACACACATTTCAACATACTATCCATAGAGGAACAGATTGCAAAGGCTGAGGGAAAAGGAGTAGAGCTGATTGTCTTTCCCGAATTGTCAATAACAGGCTACACTTGCCAAGACCTCTTCCGGTCTGAACTGCTGCTGCAGAAAGCAGAAGAGGCACTCGTGCATCTGCTCGACTTCACACGCAAGCTCGACATCATCTCCGTCGTAGGAATGCCGGTTGTGGTGGGCGACATACTGCTCAACTGCGCCGTTGTGGTACAGCAGGGAACTGTTCTCGGCATTGTGCCCAAGACTTTCCTGCCAAACTATGGCGAGTTTTATGAGAAACGATGGTTTGCGTCGGCTCTCGACATTACCGAGCGACAGGTCTATTTCGCAGGGAATCCTGTCACCATAAGCTCCGATCCGCAAGTCTTCGTAACTGCCGACGGACTGAAATTCGGCATCGAGATATGCGAAGACCTGTGGTCGCCCATTCCACCAAGCAATAACCTCGCGTTGGCGGGTGCCGATGTGATTCTCAACCTCTCCGCGAGCGACGAACTAATAGGCAAGCACGACTATCTCCGCCAGCTCATTTCGCAACAGAGCGCACGAACCATCTCTGCCTATGTCTATTCTGGCTGCGGTTTCGGCGAGAGCACTCAGGACGTTGTCTATGGCGGAAATGCCATCATTGCCGAAAACGGAAAACTGTTGGCTGAGGCACAACGTTTTGTCAAAGAACCACAATTGGAGATAATGCAGATTGACATCGAGAGGCTGCGAAGCGAACGACGAGCCAATACCACCTTCGTAATGGCGCAACGCACTGGAAAGGCACGCTTCACCGACACCAAGCCGGTGGAGACCCTTAACTACTCGTCTGCCACCGACTTCACCATAACACGAGAGATAGACCCGCTGCCATTCATTCCTAAGTCCGACGACATGAAGCGGTCGTGCGAGGAGATACTAAACATACAGACCTCAGGACTCTCGAAGCGTCTCCATCATACCAACTGCAAAAACGTCGTTGTGGGCATCAGCGGCGGACTCGACTCCACTCTCGCCCTTCTCGTATGCGTACGTGCCTTCGACTATCTTGGTCTCGACCGCAAGGGAATCCACGGCATCACCATGCCAGGATTTGGCACCACAGACCGCACCCACGACAATGCCGTTAGTCTTATGACATCGCTCGGTGTCACTATGGAGGAAATACCCATAACAAAGAGTGTCACACAGCATTTCCTCGACATCCACCACGACATCGCAAACCACGACGTCACCTACGAGAACGGACAGGCTCGAGAGCGCACACAGATTCTTATGGACATGGCAAACCGCGTCGGCGGCATGGTGGTGGGAACAGGCGACCTAAGCGAGCTTGCCCTCGGATGGGCTACCTACAATGGAGACCACATGTCGATGTATGGAGTAAATGCCAGCATACCCAAGACTCTCATACGTCATCTCGTCAGATATGTTGCCGACAACGATGTTGACGAAACCTCACGTACAACGCTCCTCGACATCATCGACACCCCAATAAGCCCAGAGCTTATCCCTGCCGATGCCGACGGCAACATCAGTCAGAAGACCGAAGACCTCGTAGGGCCATACGAGCTACACGATTTCTTCCTCTATCATTATCTGCGCTTCGGCTATCGTCCGCAAAAACTCTTCATCATGGCAAAGGCTGCCTTCAATGGTCACAACCCTTCTGTTGGTACCTACAATGAGAACACCATAAAGCACTGGCTCCACACATTCTTCCGCCGTTTCTTCGCCCAGCAGTTCAAACGTTCATGTCTGCCCGACGGTCCAAAGGTAGGAAGCGTGAGCCTCAGCCCTCGTGGAGATTGGCGTATGCCGTCTGATGCCACCAGCTCCCTATGGCTCGAAGAGATAGATAGCTTGTAATCTCAATTCGTTCGTATATAAGCTATCTCCGCTGACACTCTTCACTCTACATTTCGCAACTACTTAAATATAAGGTGTTTATCCCTAAATGATGTAGAGTGAAGAGTTGTAGCGACATCCGTGTGAAATTCACTGATCGTAGAAGATACCTTCATGTTTCAACGAAGATATCTTCAATGACCAACGAAGATATCTTCAATGACCAACGAGGCTATTCTCGTGTTTTTTTCTCATTTCATGCTAATCCAATAGGCAACATAGAGTAGGGCACTTAGCAAGAGGGCGCAGATGAGGAAGGTGAGATAGGTCGT
>CALZDK010000065.1 GCA_945637645.1 uncultured Prevotella sp. | reverse complement strand
AGCCGAGGGTCGCGGGTTCGAGTCCCGTTTACCGCTCCAGATAAAGACACCAAACCTTTAGAACCTTAAAAAACTAATTTTCATATCTCAAAAGAGTAAGAGCCGTGGACGATGCTGAATCGTTCACGGCTACTTTATTATAATCTTGTCACGTTTTTCACTCCTTTCACGGCTTTCAGTTTTTTTATCAGTGCCTCAAGACGCGACGTGTCGTCGAGCATTACCACAAGGTTGCCGCTGAAGAGTCCGTCGTTGCTGTCGATACTGATACTGCGCAGTGTGAGTTTCTCTTCACGGCTGATGATGCTTGTCAGGTTGTTTACTATGCCAATGTCGTCATTTCCCACCACACGCAGTGTGATGCTGTATTGTGATGATCCTTTTCCACTCCATTTCGCACGTACTATCCTGTAGCCGAAACGCTTTCTCAGCTCAGGCGCATTTGGGCAGTCGCAGCGGTGAATCTTTATTCCGCCGCCTGCGGTGACAAATCCGAACACCTCGTCGCCATAGATAGGCTGACAGCATCTCGCGAGTTGGAAATCAATGCCTTTCAGGTTGCGGTCTATCACGAGCACGTCATCGTTGTGTTTCTCGTTTGTTTTGTCCGCTCCTTGCTGCAGGCTGAAACCCTCTGCGCTCTTTGCCACATTGTCGCCGATGATATTTTGGTCTTTCTCCTTCAGCTCAAGATATTTCTCTATCACTGTGTTCACGTCAAGCTCACCTTCGGCAATCTGCTTGTAGAAGTCGCTGACCTCCTTGAATCGCAGTTTCTTTATCAGGCGTGTCATCACCGACTCTTCTAACTCTATCTTGCGGTTCTTGAACTTGCGCTCTATCATTTCCTTTGCGAAGAGACCTTCCTTCACTTGTGTCTCTTTCAGTGCAAGCCTGATTTTTGCCTTCGCACGCGAGGTTTGGACAATGTTCAGCCAGTCGTGCTTTGGCTTCTGTGTGCTTGAGGTCATTATCTCCACCTGGTCTCCGCTATGCAATGGTTCGCGGAATGTCACCACCTTATTATTTATACGCGCGCCTGTGCAGGTGTTGCCAATCTTGGAATGTATGTGGTACGCGAAGTCCAACACCGTGGCACCTTTGGGGAATTTGAACAGGTCGCCCTTTGGCGTGAAGACAAATACTTCGTCCTCATAGAGATCCATCTTGAACTGGTCCATCACCTGCATGTCGTCGCTCGTCTCCAGAATGTTGCGAATGTTGTTGAGCCAGTCGTCAAGGCCTGTCTCGCTCTTCACTCCCTTGTATCTCCAGTGTGCAGCGACTCCTCGCTCCGCTATCTCGTCCATACGCTCCGTCCTTATCTGCACCTCCACCCATTTCTTTTCAGGTCCAAGCACTGTGATATGCAGGCTCTCGTAGCCGTTTGATTTCGGTACCGACAGCCAGTCGCGCAGTCTCTTGGGGTTGGGTTGGTACATGTCTGTCACTATGGAATAGACCTGCCAGCACTGCATCTTTTCCAGCTCAATGGGCGAGTCGAGTATGATGCGTATGGCAAAGAGGTCATAGATGCCCTCAAAACCGCATTTCTGCTTCTTCATCTTCTGCCAGATGCTGTGGATGCTCTTTGTCCTTCCCTTTATATGGAAGTGCAAACCTATTTGTGTCAACTTTTGGCTTACCGGCTCAATGAAGCTCTTGATGTATGCGTCCCTGACTTCTTTCGTGGCGTTGAGTTTTTCCTTTATGTGGTAATACGCGTCGTGCTCGAGATACTTCAGCGACAGGTCCTCCAACTCGCTTTTCAGTTTGTAAAGACCTAACTTGTGGGCGAGGGGAGCATAGAGATATGCCGCCTCTTCCGCCACCTTGCGCCGTGCGTTGTCATCGTTGCTGTCCTTTATCTGGCGCATCAGGTTCACACGGTTGGCAATCATTATCAGTATCACTCTCATGTCCTCGGCAAAGGAGAGGAGAAGGTTGCGGAAATTCTCGCTCTCCACCACGGGATTCTTTTTGTATAGCTCTGCTATGCGTTGCAGGCCGTGGAGGATTCGTGCCACTGATTCGCCGAATTGTTGGCGCACGTCGTCAATGGTCAGGAATCCGTCCTCAACGCTTGGATGTAGCATGATGGCAAGTACGGCATCACGGCGAAGTCCAATTTCCTCCACAACTATCAAGGCTGTCTGAAGCCCGAAGAGAATGGGGTTCAGTCCAAAAACGTTGCGGTGAATAAGATTCTCGTCAATCGTTTTTTTCATGTGCGTCCTTATTTTTGCCTCGTCGTCTGGCTGAAGCGACGCACCAATGTTGTTTTTCAGTCGAGTGTAGAGTTCGGCTATTTCTTCCTTCTCATACGACGAAAATACGAATCTTTCTGCCATAATTATGTCACTTTTGTGATAATTTCGATGCAAAGTTACAATTTTTTGCCGATTTATTTTCTTTTTCCAATAAAAGTTAGTACTTTTGAAGCATAATTCACCAAATATACCACAAATATGCTAACAAAACAAGACCTAAAGCAGATTGCCGACAAAGGCATCAGTGAAGAGAAGCTCAACTCACAGTTGGAAGAGTTCAAGACGGGATTCCCCTTCCTCAAGTTGGAGGCTGCCGCCAGTGTTGAACGTGGAATTATTGCCACAACACCTGAACAGGTGAAACAGTATGAGGACGCCTGGGAGAATTATAAGGCTCAAGGACGCACCATAGTGAAGTTCGTGCCCGCATCAGGTGCTGCATCGCGAATGTTCAAGGACATGTTCGCTTTCGTTGATGCCGATTACGACATCCCGACAACGGATTTCGAGAAGAAGTATTTCGACAACATCGGGAATTTTGCCTTCCACGATGCTCTCGATGAGGTTTGCCGCAAGAACACAGGAATGGGTATCGAGGAGCTCATCGCAAATGGACGTTATAAAGAGGTGGCTGCAAACATGCTGAAACCCGAAGGACTCAACTACGGTCAGTTGCCTAAGGGAATGCTTTTGTTCCACAAATACACCGAGGGACCACGCACTCCGATGGAGGAACATCTCGTAGAGGGTGCTCTTTATGCGGCAAGCGAGGGCAAGGCTGCAGTACACTTCACCGTTAGCCATGACCACCTGCCACTCTTCAAGCAGCGTGTGGCTGACAAACTCGACTTCTATGCAAATAAATACGGCATCACATACGACATCTCCTTCTCGGAGCAGAAGCCAAGCACCGATACCGTGGCTGCAAATACCGACAATACGCCGTTCAGAAACAGTGATGGTTCGCTGCTCTTCCGTCCAGGTGGACATGGAGCTCTCATAGAGAACCTCAACGAGATTGATGCTGACGTAATCTTCATTAAGAACATCGACAATGTTGTGCCTGACCGTCTGAAGGCCGACACCGTAACCTACAAGCAGGTGATAGCGGGAATCCTCGTAAGTTTGCAGAAGCGTGCCTTTGAATATCTTGAGGTGCTCGACTCAGGTGCCTACAACCATGACAAGCTGGAGGAGATAATCCGTTTCGTACAGCATGATCTTTGCTGCCGCAAGTCTGACATCAAGGAATTTGAGGATGCCGACCTCGTTCTTTATCTCAGAAAGAAACTCAACCGTCCGATGCGCGTGTGTGGTGTGGTTAAGAATGTTGGCGAACCCGGTGGCGGTCCGTTCCTTACCTACAATCAGGATGGTACAGTAAGCCTTCAGATTCTTGAGAGCAGTCAGATAGACAAGAACAACAAGGAGTATATGGAAATGTTCACAAAGGGAACACACTTCAATCCTGTTGACCTCGTATGTGCTGTCAAGGACTACAAGGGACAACCGTTTAACTTGCCCGATTTCGTTGACCGCACTACAGGTTTCATCTCCTCAAAGAGCAAGAACGGCAAGGAACTGAAGGCTCTTGAGCTGCCTGGTCTTTGGAATGGCGCAATGAGCGATTGGAACACCATCTTCGTAGAGGTTCCACTCTCAACCTTTAATCCAGTAAAGACAGTGAACGACCTGTTGCGTGAACAGCATCAGTAGATAAAGAATGAGTGAAGAGTGAATAATCACTCTTCACTTCTTATTGCAATACTTTTTTATTATTCCATACGCCTTGTATAGTCCCAACTCACCGGCTTTGCTGAGGTCCTTCACCGCCAAGTCGGTATGTTTCTGTCTCAAATGTGCGAGACCGCGGTTGTAGTGTGCCTCTGCAAGGTTAGCGTCGATTTCTATAGCTTTGTCGAAATCAGCAATGGCTTTTTCCAAATCGCCTCTTTGGGCAAACACGTTGCCACGGTCGTAGTATAGGTATGCGCACTGCTGGTTAAGCTCTATGGCACGGTTGAAGTCGTCAATCACCGCCACCATCTTCATGTCTGCGGCATCGTGGTTCTTCGTGTCGGCGGAGAGCATTATGTCAACCTGCTTCATGCGGCACACTCCGCGCTGCCAGTAGGGGAGGGCGGAGAGACTATCTACGGCGATGAACGACGTGAGGTCCTCTACAGCATCCTGGAAATTCTGTACCACAGAGTATGCAATAGCTCTTCTCAGCAGTATTGGTGTCGCCTTACGCTCGTCTTTAGTCATTGTCAGTTCGGCGGAGAGTGATGCTATGAGGTCGAAATAGGTGCGGGTGGAACGCTCGTCGAGTATTGCCGTGGAGGAAGTGAGGCATAGTGGTTTGCCGTTGGGCGTAGTTTGGTTAAACTCGTCCACCGTGCGGTCGAAAGGAACGTAGGTTTCCACCTCGCTTTTGTTGCGCTCGAAAGCCATACCGTACATTGCCATCGGGTCGAGGTCGGTCTGGCGGTTCTGCACTCGTCCTCGGTAGTCGTTCTTATATTGGTGTTCCATTTCCTGCTCGTCAGCCACCACAAGCTGGTTATATTTTTCCAGGTCCTTGTCGCTCCGCTTGCGCAGCTGCTTCTTGTTCAGTCGTGGCTGTATGCCGTAGAGCGACTTGTAGAGTTGTGCCTTGTACACACGGAACTCGTCTGCCTCTGCCTGTTTTGTCATTCCCAGTCGGCGGTAACAGCTTGCACGACTCTGCAGTCCTGTCCAGAAGTTTGGAAATTCCTCAATCACCTTTGAGTAGTCGCGAATGGCACCTCGCAGGTTGCCCGTTTTGTCGAGCAGCAGGGCGCGGTTGTAGAGTGCCATGAGGTTGTCTGGTTCAAGGTGAAGCACGAAGTCGAAATCGGTTATGGCGCGGTTGTCGTCACCCACTTGTGCACGCAACAGTCCTCTGTTGTAGTGAGCGAGGAAGTTGTTAGGGTCAATGTCGAGTGCCATGTCATAGTCTGCCATGGTTCCGCGCAGGTTGTTCTGGTTTATGCGTGCCAGTGCTCGGTTAATGTAGTTTGCGGCGTTCTTCGGTTGCAGGTGTATCGCCTTGTCGAGGTTTTTCTCGGCGTCTTTCCATTTCTTGCGCGAGAGACTTATTCCTGCTAAAGCCTGCCATGTTGAACTTTCGTAGGGATCGATGTCTATGCTTTGGTTGAGCGATTGTATTGCTTTCGTCGTGTCTTCCTTGTGTATGTACACTTCTGCCTGCATGGCATATCCACGTGCATATCTTTTCCAGCGTGTCAGCATGGTGTCGAGCTCGCAGAGTGCCGTGTCGTATTCTTTGTTTTGTATGTGGCATAGCACTCTATTGTGCCATAGCGACTGGTTTTCAGGGTCGTATTTCAGTGCCTTGTTGTAGTCTGTTATGGCGTCGGAGAATTTCTGTTGCTGTATGCGTGCCAGTCCGCGCAGCTCATAGATGTTGGTGACAAAAGGATTAATGCTTATTGCCTGCGAGCAGTCTGCCTCGGCTCCAATGAAGTCGTCGAGGTTGTATTTCGCCACTGCCCTGTAAAACCATGGCTCGTAGAGATATGGTTTGGCGTTTATGGCTTGGTTGAAATACTGTATGGAAAGCACGTAGTCCTCAAAATACAACGCATTGCGGCCTATGATGAGCAACCGGTCGATGTTATATTGTGCAATAGTGCTTAGCGACCATAGCAGCATGGTTATGGTGAATACAGTCTTTCTATTCATTTCAGCCTTTTCTGTAGCTTTATTTTCGTGTTGGAAGGAGTTTTGTCTTGTAGCCGCAGCGGAAACGTCCCTGGAGCAGGGCCTTCAGCTTGTTTTTGATTAGCTGTTTGCGCAGAGGGGATATGCGGTCGATGAACATCTTGCCGTCAAGATGGTCAAACTCGTGTTGCATGCAGCGTGCGAGAAATCCGTCCACCCACTCGTCGTGTGGTTGGAGATCGGCATCGAGATACTGTACACGTATACGTTTCGGACGCACCACTTTCTCGTGTATTGCGGGCAGCGAGAGGCAGCCCTCTTCCTGTGAGTCGGTCTCTGTGTCGTCAAACTCCACGATATGGGCGTTGATAAACGCCTTCTTGAATCCGGCATATTCCGGCATGTCGTCTTTCAGCACGTCGAGGTCAATCACCACCACGCGGATGTCCTTGCCGATCTGTGGTGCCGCCAGTCCTACTCCGTCAGCCTGTGTCAGTGTCTCAAACATGTCGTCGAGCAGCTGCTTCAGGTTTGGATAGTCTGTTGGAATGTCCTGAGCCTCCTTGCGGAGCACAGGTTGTCCGTAAGTATAAATAGGTAAAATCATATTTTCTTTGAGTTCATATAGTCTTGCAGGATTATTGTTGCACTGATTTCGTCAACCAAGGCCTTGTCCTGACGTGCCTTTCGGCGTAAGCCACCGTCGAGCATTGCCTTGTGTGCAAGCACGGAGGTGAACCGTTCGTCGTAGAACACTACAGGTATTTCCGGCAGGGCTTTCCTCAGTTGTGCGGCAAATGCCTTCACGCGTGGCAGGTTTTCGCTTGGCTGTCCGTTGGGTTGTTTGGGCTCTCCAATAATGATGCGTTCCACCTGTTCGCGTGATGTGTAGTCTTTTAGGAAAGCGAGTAGCCCAGACGTAGCTACGGTCGCCAATCCCCCTGGCACAATCTGCAGGGGGTCGGTGACCGCTATACCACATCTTTTCTTGCCGTAATCGACAGAAAGAAGTCTTGACATAATTTAGAAAGCCTTGTGTCAACTACTCGTCAACTCGTCTATTCGTCAACTCGTCAACAGTGATTATTTTGCGAGCAACCAGGCGTCTGGATATTTAGAACGGAACTCGTTGCGGCTTGCAGCTGCCTCAGCCTTGCTGTCGAAGGTTGCGGAAACCACACGGTACATGTTGCGTGCCTCGTTCTTCACAATCTGTGCGTCGTAGCCGGCATCTCTCAGCTGAGCCTGAAGACCCTCTGCATTTGCACGTACAGAGAACGAGCCAACGACAACGCTGAAGTTCTTAAGGCCGGATCCGCTGATGAGCGACACGCTCTCCTGGCGCACCTGCACATTGTCCATGTTGTCAACAACTCGTGTCTCGTTGGCTGGCTTTGTCTCCACAGGTGCCACCACGTTCACTGGAGTCTCCTCTGCAGGAGCCTGCTGTACGGGCTGTGTCTCCTGGGCCTTAGCCTTCTCGTATGCCTTTTTGTAGGCGCTTTCGCTTGATTTACAACTTGTAAAAGCCATTGCCGCGCAAAGACCGGCGCACAATACAAAATACTTCTTCATATTCTTTTCTTGTTTTTGTTATTTTAATTATTCCTTGTTTTTTCTTGTCGTGAGAAAATAAATCGTGCGAAATTACAAATAATCGGTGAAATACGGGCAAAATGTCTGCATAAAGTTTGTTAAATTGCCAAAATACGGTTGATTTAACAAAAAATCACTCACATATCCATCGCTATTCAAATTATTTTTCCTATATTTGCCCTGTCAAAACATTAATAAATTAATCATTAACAAAAAACTAAAAGAGTATGAAGAGTTTAGGTTATATCGGCGCTTTCCTCGGAGGCGCAATCGCAGGAGCCGCACTTGGTCTGCTCCTCGCACCAGAGAAGGGTAAGGACACAAGGTCCAAGATTACCGACACAGTGGACGATTTCCTCAAGAAGCACAACATCAAGTTGTCGCGCCGTGAGGTTGACGACCTCGTAGATGACATTCAGGAGGCTGCTCCTGCAGAGTAGTCACCTTTGTCTTACCACTTTTATTATGAATGTGCATGTTCTCAAACGACAAAAACATTGAGACCATCGCCCAGCTTGTGGAGGCGGTAAAGGGTTACGTCGAGCTTCAGAAAGACTATCTAAAGCTCGACGTAGTTGACAAGGCAGTGCGTCTGCTCACAGCAGCCTCGCTTTTCGTGGTGGCGTTTCTCTTCTTCCTCGCCATAATGCTCTACGTCTCGTTCGCTGCCATCTACTGGATGGCGCCACAGACGGGTATGGCAGAGGCATTCGCCATTATGGGAGGCATCTATGTGCTGCTTCTCGCTCTCGTGTTCATCTTTAGGAAACCACTCATTGAGCGTCCGCTTGTGAGATGTTTCGCCAATATTCTCTTAAGCTAAACGGGTATGATAAACACCTATAGAAACATTGAGGATATCCAACTGAGAAAGGAAGAACTCAGGACATCCATTGACCAGCGTAGTGAGATCATTGCCAACCTCTGGAGCGACCTCACCACGGTGAAGCGCTCTGGCGACAAGGGCGAGATGGTGGCTGGTGTCATTAGCAAAAGCATCATGGCATTCGATGCCGTGATGGTTGTAAGCAAACTCTACCGCCGTTATGGCAAATTTTTCAAAAAGAAAAGAAGATAAAGCCTTTAATATGAGAAAACTGATACTCACATTATGTGCTACTGCCATGGCTGCGGTTTGCACCGCACAGCCCAATGAAAAGAAAGTAGCTTACCTATTTACTTATTTCACCGGTAACGCACCTGACAAGGAGCAGATTTGTTATGCCCTAAGCGACGACGGCTACAACTACACTCCGCTGAACGGGGGTAATCCTGTCATCTCAAGCGATACCATAGCCTACACTCAGTGTGTGAGAGACCCCCACATCCTGCGCTGTGAGGATGGAAAGACCTTCTATATGGTTGTCACAGACATGAAGTCGTCGCTCGGATGGGCAAGCAACCGTGGCATGGTGTTACTGAAAAGCACCGACCTCGTCAACTGGCAACACTCGGCAATAAACTTCCCGACAAAATATCCGAAACAGTGGGGAAACGTCACCCGTGTGTGGGCTCCGGAGACAATCTTCGACAGGAATGCCGGAAAATATATGGTGTTCTATTCGCTTCGCACTAACGACGAGGACTCATTCGACCGTATCTACTATTCCTACGTCAACGACGACTTCACCGATCTTGAGGGCGAGCCGCAATATCTTTTTGACAGAGGCACGGCAACCATCGACGGCGACATCGTCTATAACCCTTCTGACGGACTATACCATTTATTCTTCAAGAGCGAGGGTGGACGCGGAATATTCCAAGCCACTTCCAAAACACTTACTGCTGAGCCAGGAAAGCCTCTTGGCAGTCAGTGGACAGTGCATGAGGCGCATGTTGACCAGACAGAAGTGCAAGTGGAGGGAGTTGGCGTGTGCCAAAGCATCGACGGCAAGTCATGGATAGTGATGTACGACTGCTATACATCTCACTACTATCAGTTCTGCAAGAGTCCGGACTTGAAGCACTTCGAGGTTGTTCAAAACACAGCCACCGAGGGCAAGTTTACCCCTCGTCATGGAACCATCATTCCTATCACTCAAGCAGAGAAAGACCGCCTTATTGCAGCCTTCGGCAATAAATGAATCCTAAATAAACAAGAATGTGACACTGTGATATTTTCCATTCTTTTCACGGGGAAAATATCACAGTGTCGCATGCATCTATAGGCAACGCATTATATCCTCTTCGCTCATTCCAGTTGCAACAGCAAATATAATCATGTGAGAATAGTGAAATTGAAAAAGCTATATTGCCCTATTTGGTTTTCTATAGACAACATATTCTAAATGTTACAGGAACTACATACCAATCTATATTCCGCGTCGGGGAATGTACGTTTCACGGCGTGGGATGTATGTTTCGCGCCGTGAAACGTACATCCCACGCCGTGAAATATAAAACGCCCTGAGCCTCCTGACATTTTCCAATGACAGAGAGAGTTCAGGGCGATA
>CALZDK010000064.1 GCA_945637645.1 uncultured Prevotella sp. | reverse complement strand
TTGCAAAGGTACAACAAAATTTTTAATTATGCAATAAATTGCATAATTAATTTTCGCTGATTAATATAGTTTAACATTCGGGTTCTCCGACAAATCTTCCCCAGTTAGGGAAATTTTGTTGGTCAGTTAGCGCGCAAATTTTGCACTGTTGAGAAGTGGATTTTATGTTAGAGACCTCTAAAACAAAACTGTTTATTGTTTATTGTTTGTCCGTTAAAAAGCAGGGTATTTCAAACAATAAACAGATAAACAGTTTTATTTTTAAGCCGTCCATTTTTTGAAAATATTTTATTATTAATATAATATATATATATATTATATTAATAATAAGAAAATAGTGCATAAGAAGGGGTCAAAAATTAAACTGTTTATTGTTTATTGTTTATTGACTATTGTCTTTCCCTGTAGCAGTACCGCCTCGTTACGGTCGTTGATGAAATAGCGATGAGGCACAACAAGACTGCTGTCGGAAAAGGAGTGCGACGCAACAAAGAAGGGAGTTGAAACTCCTGCCATCTGCAGAATGGTGTGGAAGAGCGAGAGGCTGGTGGAAATGGTTGCACCACTATTGCTCTTCAACGCCTTTACAATAGACCTGTGGTTTGCCTCATACGACTGCGATGTCCACACAAAGAGAGGAACATGAAGCTGATAATCCGTTGGCACTATGGAGGCATGGAGGAAATGGCGACCGTCGTCGTAGATGTCCTCGCCGTGGTCGGAGGTGTAGATCATCACTGCCTCCGAACCCTTGGAACGCAACACCTCAACAAGGCGGTTGAGGACATGGTCGGTATAAAGAATAGTGTTGTCGTAGGCATTTAGCAGATTCTGGCGGTTCTCGCGCCTTGCCTCCATGGCGACGTCGGGCAAGAAACGGGCGAACTGGCGTGGATAGCGTTCCCTGTAGTTGAAATGCGACCCATAGCAGTGGAGAACCATGAAGAGAGGTTGGCTGGTATTGGCAACCTCACGCTTCACATAGTCGATGAGGCGTTCGTCGAGTATGTTTTGACTTGGAGCAGCATCGTCCTTAATGAACTTGCACACGTCGGCTTCATTGCCAAAGAAATCGATGAACGAGCCGTTACGACGCTGGTTGGAAAAGAAGGCTGTGCGGAAGCCTGCCTCACGAAAGGCGGTGATGACGCTCCGCTGACGATAGAGGCTGTCGAAATCCACCGATGACACGGCGGAGAGCAACATCGGCACACTCTTGTGTGTGGTGTTCGACTCTGTGTATGCCTTCGGAAATGAAACCAATCCCTGTATCTTGCTTAGCTTCGGCGTAGTGTTTCTCTCGTAGCCGAGGATTCCGAAGTTGGCGGCTCGGGCTGTCTCGCCTATGACGAGGAGGATGGTTTTATTGGGGGGTTGAGGGGTTTGAGAGGTTTGATGGGTTTGAAAGGGTTGGGCATGGAAAGTGAAACCTTTTGAGGTGGAGGGATAGTGTTCTGTTTTCCAATATCTATTCACTGCGAGGCAGAGATTGTAACTGACATTTACGGGGAAGATGTCGTCGATAAGTCGCATCGGCTTGCTGCCGTTGTGAGCCACTATTCCACTCAAAAGTCCAAATCCGATGCAAACCGCAGCCAATCGCCTCTGAATGTTGACGAATGAAGCACCAAGACGACGGCGGCGGCGCATGGCGATTGAAGCCATGACAAGCATCGGAATATATAGAATGAAGACTATTGCCACTGCAGGTATGAGGCTGCCGAGAAGTTCGTTTATCTCCGTCAGGTTTGTTGTGACTACATTAAGGAACATGTCCACCCCGATTATCGACTGCGAGAACAGTCGGGTGAGGACAATCTGGAATGCCGCTAAGAATATGAACGGGAACATTAGCCATACCGTGCGTCCAAACTTGTGGCTCGACGCGGCTGCAAGCCAATATAGCCCCAAGGGCAACAGCAAGTTGCATGCCGCTGTCCAAAGGTTCTGATGTTCTGAAAGTACGAGCAGCACGTTGGGAATCATCATCACCCCAAGGAATATGTAAAAGAACTTCTTCAACAGTTTTTTATTTTTTTGTTCCTTAAATTTAATCTCTTAAAACGCTTCGTTGATATTGAACAGGAAGCCCGACTCTCCCGATTTTCCAAACCCATAGTCGAGTCGCACGTTGACATTTTTCTTAAATTCCCATCGGTAGCCAAAGCCATAGTTTGGCAAAATACGGTCGAAACGCATGGCACTGAATTTTGGGAACACACTGCCTGCACCAACCCACAGCACAATGCCGTTGCGCTTCCAGACATGCTGTCGCAGCTCTATGGTGGATTCCAGTTTGTGCTTGTCGCGATAGCGTCCCTCGTAGTATCCACGCATGGAATGAGAGTTGCCCAGTTTCGCCATCATTGCCCATGAGGGATTGCCGAAGTTGAAGTCGCCCCTGATGTCGGCAGCCAATATTCCGCCCTTCCAAATTTTTCCGTAGCCGCTCACATTGAACGAGGTTTGCGAGAAAGCGTAGTCGTTGCTGAGAAAACGTGGGCGGAAACACTGTGTCACATCCACATAAATGCCACGGTGAGGATTAGTCAGAACGTCGCGAGTGTCATATACCACAGAGAATCCCAATCCAAGATTATGTGTTATAAGGTCTTGTCCCTCAAGTAGTTCGGGTCGTTCTACGTCGGTAGCCTTCACATAGTCGAAACACGCCATTGGTCCCACATAAAGTCCAGAGACAATTTGGAAAAGGTAGCTTGCCTTGATTTGTGTCTGCCAACGGTCGAAATCGCTCTCGTTGTCGGCATTGCTACCCATGTCGTAGCCCATGCCCCAAAATTTGCTTGGGAAGGAATAGAAATACACCTTATAGTCGATGCGCCTTTTGCCTTGCGGCATGATATGGTTGCCACGTACGCCAAGCAGATAGAAGCCCACGGTGGAGACATCGCCATAGAGCGAAACGTTAGACGGTGGCAACAGCGAGTCGGCTCTCGAGGTACGGTAGAGTCCAGCGGCTACAAGTCCTACGCCGAGTTTGGTGTCCGTGCTATAGTGTGGTCCGCCTATCACACTGAAGTCAAACTTCTTGTGTTGCTTGTTTTTGTTGGCATCGTTGAAGTAGTCGAGAAATCGAGTCAGCGCCGACTTCTTTCCCGCCACCGTGTCGGCGGCAGCGGAATCGATCTGCGCCACAGTCACCGTGGAGCACATTACAAAAAACACGATATATAAAAATCTCTGTCTCATCTCATTCTTCACTTACCATGCTTCAACGAACTTGAATATATCAATTTTTTTCATAAATTCCGCAAAGCGATTAATACACCAGCCTCACATTGTCTATCCACAAAGTGTTTCCCGGCGAACCAATGTATGCTCCACCGTGGCTTGACGTAAACTGCAGGAGCATGTGGGTTGGGGTTTCGTTTGCGGTAGCCCAGCCTGTTTCTTTCACGAGCACGTTCTTTCCCTTGGAGTTTCGGGCGTAGTCAACGGAACGCAGTTTCATTGTCTCGGCGTTGTATTTCGGGTTTTTTCTTATGTCGCCGTAGAGAATCTCGTAGGTTGCGCCATTTGTCCAGCCGTTGGTTGACTTGTCGTAAGTCACCACCATAGTGCCAACACGTTTTGCCGTGATGTTTCCGGAATTGTCTTCCGTGCGTTTCTGCAGCAGAAAGAGAACTATTGCCTTGTCTTTGCCCTTCACCTCATTGCTGCCTCCAAAACCGGTGAGTTTTATGCGGTTAGGCTCACCGCTCGACTTAAACCTGAAGTCGAAGCGCAGAGCCTTGGGGCGTGTGTTGAACGGCACTCCCCAGTTTTGGTATTTCTCGCCGTTTTTCGTTCCTGTAATAGGTTCCGTCATGTCGCCAAGGAATAGCGAACCGGCTGCAAGCACATTGATGTTGACCAATCCGAGCACTTTTACCCTCTCTATGTGAGTTTCCAATCGGGCACAATATCCGTTGCCACGTTTCTCGCGATAGACGGTGTTGTTGGTCTTCACTATTCCCGACACCTTTGCCATCACGTTAGACGTGCCCCACGGCGAGTTTCCCAGGTTGCGATAGGGATTGTTGCCGTCGATGTGTTTGTTTGGACCTACTTCATAAAGGGTTTTGTCGTCGCCGCCAATAACAGCCGACTCATGAATGGTTCGCGTCACCCACGAGTCCATGTCGCCATATTTCAGCGCAACCACTTTCTCCTGCGCAAAGGCGTGGAGAAGCGTGAATGAAAGACATATTGTGCTAAAGAAATGTTTCATACTTTTTGCATTTTTGTTTCCGTAGCGCAAAATTAGCACCTTTATCTGCAAAAAGCAACAATATGTCTGAATTTATATGTTTTTCTAACTATTGAAAACCAATTTTAAACATTTGGTTTTCTCATTCTTCTTCCTCGTCCACGTCGATGTCGTCGCAGTCGATACATTTCCTTATCTCCTCCACTCTGAATCCACGGCTCATGGCGTAGCGGAAGAGTTTTGTGTTCATTTCGTAGTCGCTGTCGGCTTTGGTGGTTCGGCGTTTGCTTTGCAGCAGTGGCCGGAGCACACTTATCCAGTCTGCCTCGTCGATGTCGTCGAGAGCTTCCTGCATCACAGCCTTGTCCAAATGTTTCAGCCACAGAGCCTGTTCTATCTTGCGCCGTCCCCATTTGTTGTATTTCAGTTTGTCGTTGACAAAGGACCGGGCATAGCGACGGTCGTCAACATATCGGTTGTTGACGAGATATTCCACTATCCGTTCCTGGGCGTCGGCCTCGATGCCCCAACGGTCCATTTTCTCATTCATTTCGTGGGTGCAGTGCTCAGCCTGTGAGCAAAGTGCAGCCAGTTTCTGCAGTGCCTGTTCTTCTGTCATAGCTTCTTTTCTCTCACCTCTTATACTTATTATAATGTGGAGTGACCTTAAATGTGAATATCAGCAGCGAGATGGTGCAGATGGCGGAGCCTACGAGATAGACCATATAGAACGTGAAATGCTGGGCTATCACTCCACTCGCCGTCACTCCTATGCCTATGCCCACATCCCATGCCGTAAGATAAGTGCTCGTTGCCGTGGCTCGCTGGTCGTGTCGCGCAAGATTTATGTAGAGAGTGTTCATGGCTGGGAACATAATGCCGAAACCTATGCCGAGAAGTGCGGGCACGGTGTAGAACATCGCAGTGGCAACAGCAATATGGCCTGCCACAACAAAACGGCACAAACCGAGCATCAGGAAAGCCACAATAACAGGATAGTAGCCCACATGGATACACTGCGTCACATATCCTCTATCCACCTGCTTCCCGGCAATAATACGCGAGAAACCCATTCCTGCAGCCATCAGCGTGAAGAAAAATCCCGTTGGCACATTGAGGCTTATCTCTGAGGCATACATTGCCACGAAGTTTGTTGTTGCCCCGTAAGGTATGGACAGCAGCAGCAAGGCGATGCTCACCGGAATGCCTTTCAACAGAATGAAGCGGTCGAGTGACACTATTCTGACTCCTCGCTCCTCGCTCCTCGACAAAGTTCCCCTTCCTGAGGAAGGATTGGAAATGGACCTCTCCCCACCCTTCTTCTTCGCTTTCACAGCCAACGCGCACATCAAACCTACGCTGCTAACCCCCATACCGATGAGGAATATCTCGTTATAGGCAAAATGTCCATGCATGAAGAGTCCTGTCATTGGTCCTAAAGCCATTGCCGTGTTGTTCATAAGACCGTAGTAGCCCAATCCTTCGCCTCGCCTGCTGCTTGGCATAATATCCACACAGAGCGTGTTTCCACCAACTGTCACTCCTCCGAAAGCGAAGCCATGAATGGCGCGCAGGATGATAAACCACGTCAGTGTGGCGGCGAAAATGTAGCTCGTCAGCATCGCCGTGCAGAGGAAATAGCAGAAGATGTAGATTGGCTTGCGAGGAAACTTGTCCATCAGAAATCCTGAGAACGGACGCACAGCAAGGCAGCTCACCGTGTAGCAGCTGAGAATGGCTCCAAGTATCGACTGCGGACAGTTGAACGTCTCTGTAAGATAGAAAGGCAAAATAGGTATTAGCAGCCAAAATCCGAAAAACATCAGGAAATTGGCTGCTAATATAAAGATGTAGCTGCGTGTAAAAAGACGATCCTTCATAGGTTGAAAGCTGCCTGTCTTCAATGTTTAATTGGCAGCCTCAAACTCTTTCAGGAATCGGGTGTCGTTCTCCGAGAACATGCGTAGGTCGCTAACACGATATTTCAGGTTTGTGATTCGCTCAACGCCCATGCCGAAAGCATAGCCGGTATAGACCTTGCTGTCTATGCCGCACTGCTCAAGCACGTTGGGATCGACCATTCCGCAACCCAATATCTCCACCCATCCGGTGTGTTTGCAGAATCCGCAGCCCTTGCCGCCGCAGATGTGGCACGAGATGTCCATCTCGGCACTTGGCTCGGTGAACGGGAAATAACTTGGACGAAGGCGGATTTTTGTGTCGGCGCCGAACATCTCGCGGGCAAACGACAACAAAACCTGCTTCAGGTCGGTGAACGACACATTCTTGTCTATGTAGAGTCCCTCCACCTGATGGAAGAAACAGTGGGCGCGGGCGGTTATTGCCTCGTTGCGATATACGCGTCCGGGGCAGATGATGCGGATAGGAGGCTGTGAAGTCTCCATCACCCTTGCCTGCACCGAGCTGGTGTGAGAGCGGAGGAGGATGTTCTTCGTCACGTCGCCTGTCTGGCTCTGCTCAACGAAGAATGTGTCCTGCATGTCGCGGGCTGGATGATCGGCGGCGAAGTTCATCTTTGTGAACACGTGGAGGTCGTCCTCCACCTCAGGACCGTCGGCAAGCACAAAGCCCATGCGTGAGAAGATGTCGATAATCTCGTTTGTAACAATTGTCAGCGGATGGCGTGTTCCTAACTTCACCGGGTAAGGTGTACGAGTAAGGTCGATGTTCAGCGCCTCGCCCTCGCCGCTCTCCTGTTGCTCCTTCAGCTCGTTGATGCGGTCGAGTGCTGTCTGCTTCAGCTCGTTGATTTTTATTCCCACCTCTTTTTTCTGTTCGGCGGGCACGTTGCGGAAGTCTGCCATGAGTGCTGTTATCTCACCTTTTTTGCTGAGATACTTAAGGCGCAGGGCCTCTATCTCGTCAGCGTTGCTGGCGTTCATATTCTTCACTTCTTCGAGAAGTTGTGCTATCTTTTCGAGTATCATTTTTGAGATATTTAAAAAATTTGGTGCAAAGGTAATATTTTTGTGGGAAAAAAGAGCATTTTATCAAAATAAAGTTGTACTTTTGCCGAAATTTGAGAGGCGGACACAGTTTCCGTAGTAAAAATGAAGAAGATTTTAGTAGCTTTTCTCGCTTTTTTAGCGTTGATGTTCTCCTGCAAGGGAAACAAGACGGAGGGAACAGAAACCCTCCCTACAGACTCCGACAGCATTCAGGATACTGTGGCTGTCGATACCATGGAACAGCTCATCTCCGAGACTCCTATGCCAAAGGCTGCCGACGAGTTGTTCGACGACTTCTTTTTCAACTTCGCTGCCAACCGAAAGCTGCAGCAGAAGCGAATTAAGTTTCCGCTCGAAGTGACAAGGGGCGGAAAGACCGACACTTTAAGCAAGGCAAAATGGAAGACCGACCATTTCTTCATGCGTCAGGGCTTCTACACTCTCATCTTCGACAACCGCCGACAGATGAACGTGGTGAAGGACACCTCGATAAACCATGTCGTGGTGGAGAAGATAACCTTCGGCATAAAGACCGTGAAGCAGTATGTCTTCGACCGCATAGGCGGACTCTGGACCATGCAGTCGATAAACTACCGGCCGCTATATCAGAACCGCAACGCCTCATTCCTCACTTTCTACGAGAAATTCGTTACCGACAGCACTTTCCAGGCTGAGAGCATCAACGACCCTGTTCAGTTCTCAGGTCCAGACCCCGACGACGATTTCAGCCAGATGGAAGGCCTGCTCACGCCAGAGACTTGGCCTGCCTTCGCCCCGGAACTGCCAAAGGAAACCATCTACAACATTATCTATGGAGAGGACAGCAAACCTGGCAATCAAAAGATATTTGTGCTCAGAGGCATTGCTAACGGTCTCGAAATGGAGCTAACATTTAAGCGACAAGGAGACAAATGGTTGCTCACAAAACTCAGCGAATGAAAGACTTTAGACATTATAATCTTCTCAGCCACAACACCTTCGGCATCGTTGCACACTGCCGCAGGTTTGTGGAGTTCGACACCGAGGAACAGTTGGAAGAACTCTGCCACAGCCTCACCGATGCCGACCATCCGATAATGGTGCTCGGCGGAGGAAGTAACCTCCTGTTGACAAAAGACTTCGACGGCACCGTGATACACTCCGCCATAAAAGGCATCGAGAAAACGCAAGATACCACAGAACATGTACTCGTCAGAGTGGGCAGCGGAGAGGTGTGGGACGACTTCGTGGCTCGTTGTGTTGACGAGGGATGGTATGGAGCGGAAAACCTCTCGCTCATTCCCGGTGAGGTGGGAGCATCGGCGGTGCAGAACATCGGTGCCTACGGTGCGGAAGTGAAGGATATTATATATAAGGTGGAGGCAATGGAGATTGCAAGCGGCAGAAAGGTGGAAATAGCCAATGCAGAATGCCACTATAGCTATCGTCAGAGCCTCTTCAAGACCGAATGGAAAGGACGCTACATCATAACCCATGTCACCTATAGGCTGAGCAAGTCTTTCACGCCACGGCTCGACTACGGAAACATTCTCGCTGAGCTCCAGTCGGAAGGAGTGCTTTCCCCTACTCCACAGCAGCTTCGCGACGTGATAATAAAGATTCGACGTGAGAAACTTCCCGACCCTGAGGTGGAGGGCAATGCCGGAAGCTTCTTCATGAATCCCGTAGTAAGCCGCGAGAAATACGACGAGCTTGCCGCCCAATATCCCAACATGCCACACTATGACGTGGATGCCGACAGTGTGAAAATTCCAGCAGGATGGATGATAGACCAGTGTGGATGGAAAGGCCGCACCGTAGGCAGGGCTGGCGTTCACTCGCGTCAGGCCTTAGTGCTCGTAAACCGTGGAGGAGCCACAGGCAGCGAGGTTGTAAGCCTCTGCAACGACATCTGTAACGACGTGAAACAAAGATTCGGCATAGAGATACATCCGGAAGTAAATATTATATAGCGACATGAAACTTACATTCCTCGGCACAGGCACCAGTTGTGGTGTACCAGTAATAGGCTGCCAATGCGAAGTTTGCCGCAGCACCGACCCTCACGACAAGCGTCTTCGCTGTTCAGCGCTCGTAGAAACGCATTCCACACGCCTGCTCATCGACTGCGGTCCCGACTTCCGTGAACAAATTCTCACCCAGCCTTTCCGAAAGATTGACGGCATACTCATCACCCACCACCACTACGACCATGTGGGAGGCATGGACGACCTGCGCCCTTACTGCCATTTCGGTGACATAGAGGTATATGCCGACGAGACCTCTGCTCGCAATATCCGCCACAACATGCCCTACTGTTTTGTGGAGAACAAATACCCTGGCGTTCCTTCCATAAATCTCAACGTAGTGCGTCCCCACGAGTCGTTTCAAATAGGCGATCTCGGCATAATGCCGTTCACCGTGATGCACGGCACTCTCCCCATTCTCGCCTTCCGCATAACAGAGAAAACCTCTCAAACCCTTCAAACATCTCACCCACTTCACTCCCTCACCTACATCACCGACATGAAAACCATCGCCACCTCAGAGCTTCCCTATGCCACAGGCAGCGACATACTTGTTGTGAACGCTCTCCGCTTCACCAAGCCCCACCATTCTCACATGCTCGTTGATGAAGCAATCGACTTCATTCGTCGTACCAAAATTCCCCAAACCTATCTCATCCACAGTTGCCACGACATTGGTCTTCACCAAGAGGTAAACCGCCTGTTGCCCAGCGATATTCAGCTCGCCCACGACGGCATGGTGGTAGAATAGTTAAATAAATTCCGACACACGACCTCATTTGACGTCGTGCCCTCAGCAATGCAAAAGTAGTCTGCTAAGGCTATAAGCGCATTGCATTGTAATCAGAGTGTTTTTTTTTTCAATCTTTCATGGCTTCTTTTGCCTTGTCCACAA
>CALZDK010000063.1 GCA_945637645.1 uncultured Prevotella sp. | reverse complement strand
ACACATGGGTCTGCCCCTACAGGCGGCGGTTTAGTAACTTCAGAAACTTGAGTTATTGATTATTTTTCCATTCCTTACTTGTCCTATATGCCGACCCTGTGACTACACACAGGAGATCGCCATGTTGGTTGCTTACGCGAATCTCGCAGAAGGGCAGGCGATGGTGGTTGAAGGTCTCTTCCGCCTCGGCAATGAGGGTGTCGCCCTCGTGTGCCGACTGGAGGAATGTGATGGAGTTCTGTATGCCGAGGGTGACGTTGCCTCGTGAGTTTGTCACGGCGGCGAACGCGAGGTCGGCAAGGGTGAAATAGGCTCCACCCTGACATACTCCCGCACCGTTGAGATGGCGCTTCTCCACCTTCATCTCGGCTCGTGCATAACCTTCACGCACCTCTGTGAGCTGCATTCCGTTGGTTGCAGCAAAGCGGTCGCCCTTGTTGAGGAAATCCTTCAGATTATTCATAGCATTTGAATATGTTTTCTACGGATGCCCGTTTCATCTTCGGCGTAAAGAGACTTACAATCCAGACAACGGCGAAGCCTCCCACCATTGCCACTGCACCACAGTCAATGGGGTTCAACAGTGCGTTGCCCAGCATCATGTTCACTACTGTCAGTCCAACGCCCCACACGAAGCAAGCCCATACGGCTATGCGTGTCACGCCCTTCCAGTAGAGACCCAAGAGGAACGGTGCGAGGAACGCGCCAGCGAGAGCTCCCCACGAGATGCCCATAAGCTGTGCGATGAACTGCGGCGGATTAAGGGCTATCATCAGCGAGAGCACAATAAAGAACACTATCAGCACTCGCATCACAAGGACTTTGCGGCGCTCTATCTTCTCTGCCACGGTGTCGTCAATCTCGCCGCCTTCCACTTCTCCATCCTGCGATTTCTTGTCGCGATAGATGAGGTCGAGGGTCATAGTTGACGATGAGGTGAGAACGAGCGAGGCAAGGGTTGACATGGACGCCGAGAGCACCAAGAGCACCACGAGGGCTATGAGCACGTCGGGCAATGTCTCAAGCATCGAGGGCACTATGCTGTCGTAGGCATACTTATGCTTTGCAAGACTGAAAGCAGGCTCAGGGAACAGTCTGCCGAAGCCGCCAAGGAAGTAGCATCCGCCAGCCACCACAAGGGCGAAGATGGTGGAGATGATGGTGCCGCGGCGTATTGCCGACTCGTCGGTGATGGAATAGAACTTGCCTACCATCTGCGGCAATCCCCAAGTGCCGAGCGATGTGAGCACCACAACGCCGAGAAGACTAAGCGGTGCGGGACCAAACCACGAGGCAAAGTCGCCTGTCTGGAAGTTGGCAAACAATCCCGACTTGTCCTCAAGGTCGTGGGCAGTAGGCACCGCCTCTCCCATTTTTGCTATTGCCTCAGTAAGTCCGCCCTGGTTATGTAGCACCACGGCAATGACCGTAGTTATGCCAAAGAGCATGATGATGCCCTGTATGAAGTCGTTTATCGCCGTTGCCTTATAGCCGCCGAGGATGACATATACGGCGGTGAGCATTGCCATTATAATGGCGCAATACTCGTATGGTATTCCAAATCCCATCTCAAAGAGTTTCGAGATGCCCATATATACTCCTGCGGTGTAGGGAATGAGGAAGATGAACGCAATGATGGATGCTGCCACGCGCAGTCCCTCGTCGGAGTAGCGGGTGCCGAAGAAGTCGGGCATGGTACGGCTTTGTATGTGTTGCGTCATCAGCTTTGTGCGCTTGCCAAGCACGAGCCAAGCCAACAGCGATCCGATGATGGCGTTGCCCACGCCAATCCACGATGCCGACATGCCGTATTTCCAACCGAACTGTCCGGCATAGCCCACGAAGACCACTGCCGAGAAATATGACGTGCCATAGGCGAAGGCAGTAAGCCAAGGTCCTACGGATCGTCCACCGAGAACAAAGCCGTCCACCGACTTTGCCTGCTTTCTTGAGTATATTCCCACTGCCACCGTGATGCAGAGGAAGACTATTGTAAGTAATATCTTTATAAACATAATTAAAATGCCACTTGAACTTGTGTCTGAATAATACTTTGGTTATCACCTTGAAGAGCCTTCATGGCGTCGCTGCGCAGGCTGTAGGTGTACTGAGCCTGGAGGCGGCATTTCTTGAATATCCAATATTGAAGTCCTGCCATAAGGTTTGTCTTCTTTATTTTGGAGTCTGTGTTGTAGTTCATATAGTCTGCCATTGCCACAAAGTCGAGTCCCTTATACACTGGAATTGCAGTGGAGATGTATGCTCCAAAACTGCCGCAGTCGCCATCCTTTCCTCCAAGCACCTCGGCACGCACCATCGCACAGCGGTTTTTGTGGTAGTCGTTGCCTGTCTTCTTCGATTTCCATTCCATTCCCACGGCATAGCGGTTTTGGGTGTATGTCTCGCCCTCGGTCACTGTGAGATTATATTCCGATGCCTTTACTGCACATCCATAGCCGAGCTGTCCCGACACTGAGGCGCGGAAGCGAGGGTCGGGTCTAAACTCAAGTTTTCCTATCACGTTCTTCCTGTTGTCGCGGTCGGCGGTGTTTGTCTGTCCGCCGTTCACCACTTCAAGCACATAGCGCAGCTTGCCCTTGAAGAGGTCGCCGTAGGCCATGAGTCCGAGGTCGCGACCTGCGGGATTGCCCATCAGCGGGTCGGCACCGCAGAGCCAGAACACGCTTTGCGACATCGGTCCGATGCTCTCAAGCACCGTTGGCGACATTGGGTTTTCCATCGAGAGTTCTATCTTCGACTGTCCGAATCGCAGGTTGAAAGCCTTCGAGGGTCGGTATTCAAGGTAGTACTCCTGCATGTCCTTGCTCTTGAAGTCGTGCATGAAGAAGGCGTAGAACTCCGGTGTGATGTTGGCACCCACCATAAGAATGACACGTTTCATGTCGAAGGTGTTGGTGTTTGGTCCTTCTTCAGGCATAGTAGCGGTGTAGCCAGCTTGTGCATATCCCGTTACCTTCACTCTCGAAGCCACGGCTTCAGCCCAATATTTGAGGTCTTTCTCCTCTTTTGTTTCTGGCGGACTGGTAGTTTCCGCCCAGGTCATTGTTGCAGCTGTCATCAGTGCTGCAAGGATTGTAATAGATTTTTTCATTTTAAGTTATTTATTCGTTGTTCAAGTCTTTTTCCGTAATATAGTCCAGTTTGTTTAGCATTACTGTTTCCTCAGCCTTGTCGTTGTCGTCAACTTTCAGCACCACGATGCCGTTGCCTCCATACATGAAGGAGTACATATATTTTATTGTCACTCCAGCCTTGGTTATCTTCTCCACTATTTCCGCCGCCGCACCTGGTTGGTTGCTTGCGAGTCGGAGGGCATAGACGTTGGTTATTGTTGCGGAGATGTTTTTGTCGCGAAGAAGTTTGAACGCCTTTTCGGTGTCGTTGCATATTACTCGGTAGATGCCGAATCCGTCGGTATCGCCCAATGTGCTCACTACGATGCTTATGCCGTTGTCGCGCAACATCTCAAGAACCCGCAGCAGCGCACCGCTGCGGTTCTCCATGAATATTGATAGTTGTTTAATGGTCATATTCTTAATTATTTTTAGTTGACGAGTTGACAAGTTGACGAGTTGACAAGTTGTTACTCTTGCCGCATTTTTTTTTGCTTGGGCTATCACTTGTTTACTTGTTTACTCGTTAACTTGTCTACTTATCTACTTGTCAACTTGTCAACTTGTCAACTTGTTTACTCGTTAACTTGTTTACTTGCCAACTTGTTTACTTGTCAACTTGTCAACTTGTTTACTGATTACTTATACACCGTTCTCTTGTCAACGACTCTCACAGCCTTACCGTCGCTCACGGGCAGTGTACCCTTTGGCACGAGTTTTACGATAGGAGTGAGCAGGATTTCGTCTTTCAGGGCACGGGTTATCTTTTTCTGCAGAGCCGTGAGCCGCTGGAAGTCGTCGGTGAAGAGTTGTTCGAGTTCCACTTCAACGGTCATGTTGTCGTTGTTCTCGTCGGTGGTGAGGGTGATGAGGTAGTTGTTAGCCAACTCCTTGAACTGCATCAGTATCTTCTCAATCTGTATCGGGAAGATGTTTACGCCACGCAGCACCATCATGTCGTCGCTGCGTCCACGCATTCGGTCGAGCCTTACGTGGTTTCTGCCACAAGGACAAGATCTTCCGAGCACTCGCGTGAGGTCGCGTGTGCGGTAGCGCAGCAGAGGCATTGCCTCGCGGTTGAGAGTGGTAAGCACCAGCTCGCCTATCTCTCCGTCGGGCACCGGCTCAAGAGTCTCCGGATCAACAATCTCCACGATGTAGTAGTCTTCCCAGAAATGAAGTCCGTTCTGCTCCTTACACTCGAATCCAACACCGGGTCCACACATCTCCGACATTCCGAAGGAGTTGTATGCCTTCACTCCCATCATCTCCTCAATGCGCTTTCGTTGCTCCTCAGAGTGAGGCTCCGCACCGATGGCAAGCACACGCAGTTTGGTGTCGCGTCGTGGGTCTATGCCCTGCTCCACCATCACCTCGTGCAGTCGGGTGACGTAGGAAGGCACGGCATGCACGGCAGTGGTGCCGAAGTCGGTCATGAACTTTATCTGTCGGAGCGAGTTGCCCGCAGCGGCAGGAATGGTGAGCATGCCAATGCGCTCGGCACCATATTGGAATCCGAGTCCTCCTGTGAACATTCCGTAGCCCGAAGAGTTCTGGAACACGTCGTCGGGGCGCAGTCCAACCATCCAGAGGTTGCGTCCCACCTGGTTTGCCCATTCGTCGAGGTCTTTTTGCGTGTGGAGTATCACAGTCGGATTGCCTGTCGTTCCCGACGAGGAGTGCAGGCGCACACACTCCTTCAGCGGCACTGAGGCAAGGCCGAAGGGATAGGTGTCGCGCAGGTCTTGCTTTGTGGTGAATGGAATGCGGCGTATGTCGTCAACGCTTGTTATGCTCTCCGCCGTTACTCCAGCTTTCTCCAACCTTTCTTTATACACGGGATTGTTCATGCAGTGAGCAACAGTTGCTTTCAGTCGCTCCACCTGCAGTGCCTCAATCTGCTCCCTCGACATTGTCTCCAATTCGGGGTCGAGGTATTCTGACTTCCAGTCAGGTAATGGTCTTCTGTACATATATTTATTATTTAGTTGACAAGTTGACAAGTTGACAAGTTGACGAGTTATTACTCTTGCTGATTTTTAGTTGACGAGTTGACAAGTTGACGAGTTGTTACTCTTGCTGATTTTTTACTTGGACTATCAACTTGTTTACTTGTCCACTCGTTTACTTGTCCACTTGTCCACTTGTTTACTTGTCAACTCGTTTTACTTACCCACCGAACTTCCCATATCAAACGCCTTGAGGTTTGCTTCCACTATGGCTTCGCCCTTTCGTGCGAAAATTGTGGCAACGGCGTTGCGAAGGGCTTCCGTTGAAACTATCTCGATATATTTCGCTGCCATTCCGAGCAACACCACGTTGGCAGAGCGTGCCGATCCTGCCTCCTTTGCCACGTTCTCAATGTCGAGCATCACCACCTTGTTTGGCAGTGCGTCAAGCTCGTCGAAGAGGGCTTGTTCCTCAGGATAGTTGGGAATGTTTACGAATGGCTTGTTGCTTGTCACTATCACACCGTCTTTGGCAAGATATGGTAAGTAGCGCAGAGCCTCCATTGGCTCCATGGAGATTATCACGTCTGCACCGCCCTTTTGTATCAGGTCGCTGTAGATTGTCTCTGTTGACAGGCGCAGGTTAGACTGTACGTCGCCGCCTCGCTGGCTCATGCCATGAACCTCAGCCTGTTTAAGGTTGATGTTTGCCTTTGTAGCCGCCTCGCCTATTATTGTGGCGATGGAGAGGATGCCTTGTCCTCCCACACCGCAAAGTATTATATCCTTTTTCATTAGAATCAATTATAAAATGAATAGAAAAATCCACTCTTGAGACTATTTGTCTCCCCTCTCTTTTGGAGAGGGGGCGGGGGTGAGGCCCTTTTTCCTTTCCCTCGCATGCCTTGCCGCTGTCTGTATGCACTCGCGGCGCGGGATGATTACAGAAACTCCGTTGTACTCTATCTCTTCTCGTATGGTGCGTGTAATCTCCTCCATGTTCTTCGGCAGAGGAACCACCACACGAACATGCTCAGGCTCAACGCCGAGTCCGATGCAGATAGCCTCAAACTTGTTTGTTCCGGCAGAGTCCTGGCCGCCGGTCATTCCTGTGGTGAGGTTGTCGGAGATTATCACGGTGATGTTCGACTTGTCGTTCACCGCGTCCAAAAGACCTGTCATTCCTGAGTGGGTGAACGTGGAGTCGCCTATCACTGCTATCGACGGGAACAGGCCTGCGTCGGCGGCTCCCTTTGCCATGGTTATGGAAGCACCCATATCCACACAGCTCGACAGAGCCTTGAACGGAGGCAATGCACCGAGAGTGTAGCATCCTATGTCGCCGAAGATGCGGTGGTCGGGATATTCCTCCGCCACCTTGTTCAGTGCGGCATAAACGTCGCGATGTCCGCATCCCTGGCAGAGCTGTGGCGGACGTGCAGCGAGATTCTTTGCCACGGGCAGTGTCTCAGGCAGTTCCACACCTATGGCTGCCGCCACGCAATCGGGAGTGAGCTCGCCTGTTCTTGGCAGTGCTCCGGTGAGTCGTCCTGTCACCACATATCCTGTGCCGAGCAGTCCCTTCACAGCTTCTTCCACAACGGGCTGTCCGTCTTCCACCACGAGCAGTTTTCCGCTCTCTCGTGCCAGCATCTGTATGCGTTGCTCAGGCAGCGGATATTGCGACACCTTTTCTATATTATATAGGGCACGCTTCTCTTCCGGCAGTTGTGCCAGCGCTTCCTTCACATAGTTGTAGCCAATGCCGCAAGCCACGATTCCCGTTTTCTCCTCTTTCTTGTCGAGGTCGGTATATTCGCTCTTGTTAAACACCGACTTGTTGCTCTCCATAATCATCGCGTCTTGCTTGCCTATCAGCGCGTCGTATTTCCTGCGTGCTATTCCTGGCAGCAGCACCCAAGCGTCGGTGGATATGTTAATGGAGTTTTGCTCTCGCGGCTCCTTCACCATCACACCCGCACGGGAGTGGGCGAGTCGTGTCACCACGCGCAGCAGCACAGGCTCCTTAATAGCCTCGGAGTAGTCGAAAGCCACTCCCATCATGTCGTAAGCCTCCTGTTGGTTCGAAGGTTCGAAAATGGGGATAAGGGCAAACTTGCCGTAGAAGCGCGAGTCCTGCTCGTTCTGGCTTGAGTGCATCGAAGGGTCGTCGGCAGCAAGCACCACCAGTCCACCCTGCACACCAGTGATGGCACTGTTGATGAAAGCGTCGGCGCAAACGTTCATTCCCACGTGCTTCATGCACACCAAGGCACGCTTTCCGGCATACGACATGCCCAGAGCCGCCTCCATGGCTGTCTTTTCATTGGTACACCAGCGCGAGTGTATTCCGCGCTCTTTGGCTAACGGGTTGTTTTGGATAAACTCGGTAATCTCTGTCGAAGGAGTGCCTGGATAGGCATACACACCGCTTAGTCCGGCATGTATGGCTCCGAGCGCAATCGCTTCGTCACCAAGAAGAAGTTTCTTTTCCATCTATCGTGTTATTTAGTTTATAATTGCATTCTTTCAGGCGAATTGGGTGCAAAGGTAGTATTTTTTCTTTTATTACCAACAAAAAATCGTTTTTTTTGTACTTTTTGTGGAAATTTGTCTGCATTTTCCTGCTTTAGGTGATATTTTTTGTACCAATGATACAAAATGGAAAGTATGTGTAACAAAACCGCACTTCCTTTTCGTGTAAAATGCATAACTTTGCACAGAAAAAAAGAAATAACAATTAATTAGCTCAACAAAAACTACATTTATGTTTAAAAAGACCAAATTATTTAGAACTGCATGCCTCGCGCTGATGTTGTCGGCGGGAGCGTCAACTATCATTGCCCAACCACGACAGATGGCAAGGCCAGAAGAACCAACAGGCTACAAAGACACCTATAAAGACTATTTCTCTGTGGGCGTGGCACTAAATTTCCGTAATATCGCGTCTGCAGAACAGATGGCGATAGTGAAGAAGAACTTCAATAGCGTAACGGCTGAGAACGCCATGAAACCAGGCGAGATTCACCCGAAAGAAGACGTGTGGAACTGGGCTGGAGCAGACAGCATAGCCAACTGGTGCCGACAGAATGGCATAAAGATGCGCGGACACTGCCTCTGTTGGCACTCGCAGTTTGCCAACTGGATGTTCACCGACAAGAAGGGCAAGCCAGTGACAAAGGAGGTTTTCTACCAGCGTATGCGCGACCACATACATCAGGTTGTAAACCGCTATAAGGACATCGTATATGCCTGGGACGTGCTCAACGAGGCAATTGCCGACGGCGACTTACGCAAGATGCCATGGATGAAGGAAGCTCCAAGTCCTTACCGCAAGACAAAGATGATGGACCTCTGCGGCGAAGAGTTTATAGTGAAGGTGTTCCAGTATGCACGTGAGGCCGACCCCAACGCAAAACTGTTCTACAACGACTACAACGCCGCTGACCCTGCCAAGCGCGACCGTATATATAATATGGTGAAGAAAATGAAGGCTGAGGGCGCGCCCATCGACGGTATAGGTATGCAGGGACACTACAACATCTATGGTCCTTCGATGGAAGATTTCGAGGCTGCGATAAAGAAATATTCTGAGATTGTCAGTGAGGTGCAGATTACTGAGCTCGACCTCCGCACCAACGAAGAGATGGGTGGACAGCTGATGTTCAGCCGTGGCAAGGAGGGCGAAGTGCCTGAATATATCAAGACATTGCATCAAGCACAGTATGAGAATCTCTTCCGCGTGTTGCGCCGCAACAAGGATGTCATCACCAACGTGACTTTCTGGAATCTCTCCGATGCTGACTCATGGATTGGCGTGAACAACTATCCTCTGCCTCTCGACGCAAACTTTAAATACAAGAAGGTTTATTATGCTATCAAGAACTTCAATCCTGCCATCGACAATGCCGTGGTGAAGGAAGACTTCCGTCCGTCGCCACTCAACCAGCCCGGACAGCAATACCCGATGGTGAACTCGCAGGGTTATGCCCGCTTCCGTGTGGTGGCTCCCGATGCCAAGTCGGTGATAGTGAGCCTCGGACTGGGCGGAACAGGCGGCACCGTGCTGCACAAGGGTAAGGACGGAGTATGGACAGGCACCACTGAAGGTCCTATGGATCCAGGCTTCCACTACTATCATCTGACCATCGACGGTGGTGTGGTGAACGACCCAGGAGCAAAGAACTACTACGGCTCCATCCGTTGGGAGAGCGGCATTGAGATACCATGTGCCGACCAGGATTTCTTTGCCTATAAGAACGTGCCTCACGGACAGGTGGTTCAGGTGAACTTCCCGTCGAAGAACACTTCTGCCGACAATCCTCATTGGGTTGGCGAGGGCGGACCAAGAGCCTTTGTCTATCTTCCTCCAACATACGACGGAAAGAAGAAGTTCCCTGTGCTCTACCTGCAGCACGGATGGGGAGAGGACGAGACAGCATGGATGAACCAAGGACGTGCCAACCTCATCATGGACAACCTGATTGCCGAAGGCAAGTGCGAACCGTTCATCATCGTCTGCACCTATGGTATGACTAACGAATGCAAATGGGGACACATGCACGAGTTCGACTGGACAGAGTTCCAGCGTGTTCTCATTGAGGATCTCATCCCATACATCGACTCCAATTTCAAGACAAAGGCAGAAAGACGTTATCGTGCCATGGCTGGACTCTCTATGGGTGGTATGGAGACAAGAATGTTAACGCTGAAATATCCAGAGGTGTTCGGCTATTGGGGACTGCTCTCCGGTGGCACCTACGCTCCAGAGGATATCGCTTCTCTCAAAGTGTCTCCTTCGTACATCTTCATCAGTTGTGGAAGCAAGGAGTATCCTGAAAGTGTCACCAAGGCTGTTGAGGCTCTCAAGGCTGCGGGATATAATGCCCACGGCTATGTGTCTGAGGGTACTGCTCACGAGTTCCTGAGCTGGCGCCGATCGCTAAGAGAAATGGCTCCTATGTTGTTTAAGTAATTCATTAACCCCGTATAGGCGGCATACCCAAGGATAGGGCTCACACCCTGTGCTGTGTTATGCCGCCCTTTGCTTTCCCCTTCGGACAGCGCCCTTTGGTTCAGGGCTTATTCAAACCCCTTCAAACCCCTTTTGCAAGCTGAAATAACTAAATAAACGAAAAACAAAGAATAATGAGAATTAGAA
>CALZDK010000062.1 GCA_945637645.1 uncultured Prevotella sp. | reverse complement strand
GTAAATGGACAAACGCCAGTTCGAGATTGTTTTCCGACAGCAATATTCATCCTTATATCATGTAGCTCTCCGGTACCTTCAGGACGGAGAGCTTGCCAAGGATATGGTTAGCGAAGCCTTCATGGCAGCATGGTGCAGGCGTGACGATATTGATGGTACAAAACTCGAAAACTATCTGCGAGCCTGCGTAAGAAACAAGTGCCTCTCGCAGCTTGCCAAACCGCAGCCAAGCACTACCGCTATTGACAAGCAACTCGTCGCACTAATGGCCGATGACAACGACTCAGAGTGGTTGTTGCGCGAGCAAAGGCTTACTGCCATGGAGAAGGCTGTCAGCAACTTGTCACCGCGAAGCAGGCATGTGCTTGAGAGATGCTATTATCAGCATCAAACCTATAGACAAGTGGCCGACGAGCTTGGCATAACCACTGATGGAGTTAAAAAGCACATTACTAAAAGCATGGCTGTGTTGAGAAACTGTTTTAACATTATTAAAGAGAAAAAGTAGTGCCCGATTTGTATCATTTTTAGTCATTATATAAAGTGTGTTTTGAAAATAATGGAAGAAATCAGTACTTTTGACCTTAATGAGACAGTCCCTGACAGCTCATTGCCTAATGATACAGAGCAAGACTTGCTCCACGAGTTTTTCTTGAGACGCGACAATCCCTGTCCCAATATTGATGAGGAATGGCAGAAGTTCAGTCAGCTCATAGACAATGGAAAGTCATCCTCACGCCACTATACTCCTGTATGGTGGCTGTGTGGAGCTGTGGCCGCTTGTTTAGCCGTTATGTTCGTAATGTCGTATCATTCCAATATTACTCATCCTTCAGGGAAAGAGGTACTTGCAGCTATTGATAACGATAGTAATGTTACGATGAAACGTGGTGATGACGAGCCTCTTGTGGTTGAGGAAAATGTTTTGGCTTTTGGCAAGGGTTCTTCACTGCATGGCAATAATAATTCTAAAGTAGTTATAAAGACCCCTCGCGGACATGAATGCGAGCTCACTCTTTCCGATGGTACAACAGTTTGGCTCAATGGCGAGAGCTCGTTGGAGTTTCCGCAGTCGTTTACAGGAAAGGAGCGTAGAGTGCGAATGACAGGTGAGGCATATTTTGATGTTGCCAAAGATGCCCGCCATCCTTTTATTGTTGACAACGATTTCTTCTCGACAAGGGTTCTTGGTACCTCTTTCCTCATGAGGGCATATTCTCGGAACGATGCCAGCGTTACACTTGTTGAGGGCAGTGTCAACATGCAAAGTGATGATTACCGTGAATACAGACTTCAGCCAGGCATGATGGCTCAGTTGGGTGCAAATGGCTTCGATATTACGAGCGTCGACACCTATCCTGTAATTCAGCGCCGTGCAGGCTATCTGTATTTTGATAATGAGCCATTGCTGAACATTATGGTAGAGCTGGGCCGATGGTACAACAAGACGGTTGTATTCGAGAACGAGGCGGCCATGCAGATACGCCTGCATTTCGTAGCAGAGCGTGTGCAGACCATAGAGGAGGTTGTTGAGGCTCTGAATGAGATGGACGGTTTCGTAGTAGAACTTTCCGATGCAGAGATAACAGTAAGATAACATCAGCCTTTTTTTCAACTAGCGTTGATGACATCTCTTTGACTAAAACGACAGTAATAATTTGGTATATCTATACAAAACGATTATTATTTGAGATTTTTTGTAGAAAAGTGGTACCCATTCCGCAAAAGTTGTGTCTATAGTGTAAAGCGTACCCCCGACGCAACAAACATTTTTAATTCAAATAATAATCTTTCGTATGGACAAACGCAAAACCTACAGGATGATTTTCTGTCTTTGCCTGTTTCTCTTCTTTCAGGTGACAGACGTCTTGGCGCAAGGAAAAAAGATTTCGTTGCGCTGCAACAACATTCCGTTGCCTACAGCCCTTAACAGGGTGGAACAGCAGTCGGGCTATTTCAAGATTCACTACAGTTACAGTGATGTTAGCAACTACAGGGTAACAGCTGACATTAAGGATAAGGAAGCCCCCGAGGCCGTTAGGCAGCTCCTTGGAGGTCTGCCTTTCCAGATGAATGTTAAGGGAAAGTTTATTCAGGTAAAGAAGGGAGAGGCCGTCCAGTTAACCCATGATGCCAATGTTGCCAAAGGTAAGCTTATGGATACCAACGGCGAACCACTCATAGGCGCATCGGTTAAAGTTGTCGGAACACAGAATGCCACCGTTACCGACGTAAACGGTTGCTACGAGCTGCAAGACGTAAGCCCCACCGACGTGCTCGAATATTCATATATCGGTATGAAGACATACAAGCGCAAGGCGGGAAGCAAGCCTGTGAGCATCATTCTCGAAAGCGACATCAACACCATTAGTGATGTTGTCGTGACAGGTATACAGAAGATGGACAAACGACTGTTCACCGGTTCCACAACATGGATAGACGCACAGGACGCAAAGCTCGACGGTGTACCCGACATTAGCCGCTCGCTCGAAGGACGTGCTGCAGGTGTGTCCGTACAGAACGTGACGGGTACATTCGGTACTGCCCCACGCATTCAGGTACGCGGCGCAACCTCTATTTATGGAAACAGCCAGCCGCTGTGGATAGTAGACGGTGTGGTGCAGGACAATGTGATAGAGGTAAACACCGACGAGCTGTCGTCGGGTAATGCCGAGACACTCCTTTCGTCAGCCATAGCCGGACTCAATGCCGACGATATAGAGAGTTTCCAGATACTTCGTGACGGCTCCGCGACATCTATATATGGTGCACGTGCCATGGCGGGCGTTATCGTCATCAACACCAAGAAAGGCCACACTGGAAAGACCAACATAAACTACACAGGCGAGTTTACCATGCGTCTAAAGCCCAGCTACGACAACTTCAACATCATGAACTCGCAGGAGCAGATGTCCGTTTATCAGGAACTGCAGAAGAAAGGCTATCTGAACCCTGCCGATGTGGTCAACGCATCCAAGAGCGGTGTATACGGCACGCTTGCAAAACTCGTCGCTTCGGGCGAGGTTGAGAATACCGATGCAGGACGTAACGCATGGCTCAGACAACAGGAATACAGAAACACCGACTGGTTTGACCTGCTCTTCAGCAACAGCATCATGCAGAACCATTCGGTAAGCATCTCCACAGGAACGGAAAAGAGCCAGCACTATGCCTCCATAAGCCTTATGGACGATCCGGGATGGTACAAGCAGAGCAGGGTGAAGAGATATACCGCAAACCTCAACTCGACATTCAATTTCTCACAGAAGCTCAAGGTACAGCTCATTGCCAACGCCTCGTCGAGAGCGCAGAAGGCACCTGGCACCAACAATTCGGAAATGAACATCGTAAGCGGAGAAGTGACACGCGACTTCGACATCAACCCTTACTCCTTCGCCCTCAACACCTCACGCGTGCTCGACCCGACAGAGTCCTACACACGCAACTATGCCGCCTTCAACATCTTCAACGAACTTGCCAACAATTATATTGACCTTAACACACACGAGTTCAAGATGCAGGGACAGGTAACCTATAATCCTATCGAAGGTCTCGAGCTCAATGCAGTAGGTGCTGTAAAGCGTTCCTCGTTTGCCTCGGAACACAATGTGACCGAAGACTCAAATGAGGCAAACGCATACAGAGCCATGGATAACACTATCATCAGAGATAACAACCCTTATCTCTGGACTGACCCTACCAATCCTTATGCAGTGCCAGTCTCAGTGTTGCCATATGGTGGTATCTACCAGCGTAGCGACTATCGCATGACATCATGGGACTTCCGTGCCACTGCCGCATACAACAAAATCTTTGCCGACACACACATCATGAACCTCTTTGCCGGACTGGAAAGCAATGAGCTGAAACGCGACAAGACCTGGGTGCGCACCTATGGACGCATCTACGGCTTTGGCAACATTGCCAACTACGACCCGACAGTGTTTGACAAGCTGAAGCAGGAAGGCGGTGACTACTTCACCGTCAGCAAGGCTATGGAAAGAACGGCTGCCTTTTTCGGCAATGCCACCTATTCTTATAAGGGGCGTTACATCGTGAACGGTACGCTGCGCTATGAAGGAACCAATACCCTTGGCAAGGACCGCACGAGCCGCTGGCTGCCTACATGGAACGTGTCGGGTGCATGGAACGCTCAAGAGGAGAAATGGTTCGACAGCCTGAAGCCATGGATGTCGCACCTCACACTGAAAGGTTCCTATTCGCTCACTGCCGACCGCGGACCGTATAACATCAGCAACTCAAGTGCCATCATCAACAGTCTCGTGACATGGCGTCCTGACGGAGCTGACCAGGAGACAGCACTCGGCATAACCGAACTGGGCAACTCGGAACTTACCTACGAGAAGAAGCACGAGCTGAGCCTTACTGCCGATATGGGTTTCCTGAACAACCGCATCAACATGGAAGTGAGCTGGTATCGCCGTAATAACTACGACCTCATAGGTGCCATCACCGTACAGGGCGTTGGTGGCGAGCTCGACAAGTTTGGTAACATTGCCGACATGAAGTCTGGTGGCTTTGAACTCTCTCTTTCCACCAAGAACATCAAACTCAAGGATTTCGAGTGGAACACCACGTTCCTCTACTCCCACCAATATAATAAGGTGAAGAACCTGAAGAACACCTCGCGCATCATCGACCTTGTGCAAGGCAATGGTTTTGCACTCGAAGGCTATCCTGTACGCTCCATCTTCTCCATTCCTTTCAACAAGCTAAATGGTGAAGGTATACCAACATTCAACGTCGCCGAAGGCAAAACAACCATCGACGGCATCAACTTCCAGGAGTATGCTGATCTCAGCTGGCTGAAATACGAAGGCTCTTCAGACCCTACCGACTACGGCTCGCTTGAAAACACCTTCAAGTACAAAGGTCTGCGCCTGAGTGTCTTCATCGTATACTCGTTCGGCAACGTAGTGCGTCTTGACCCTGTCTTCTCCAACACCTACAACGACCTTGTGGCGACACCTCGCGAGTTCAACAACCGTTGGTCGTCGGCAGGCGAGGAAAATCGCACATCGGTACCGGTGATACCGTCAGTACGCCAGAACTTCCTGAACCCCAACCTCTCCATTGCGTACAACGCATATAACTACAGCAGTGAGCGCATTGCCAAGGGCGACTTCGTACGCATGAAGGAGATATCTCTCGACTATACCTTGCCAAAGAAGTGGCTCATGCCACTCGGCATCAACTCGGTAAACCTGAAGCTGCAGGCAACAAACCTCTTCCTCATCTATGCCGACAAGAAACTCAACGGCATGGACCCCGAATTCTTCAACACTGGCGGTGTGGCATCACCCATGCCCAAGCAATATACGTTTACCGTCAGATTAGGTTTCTAACAATATTCGAACATAAACAGAACAACAATGAAAACACTATATAAACATCTTTGTGCCTGCTCCGTGCTTGCTATGTCGCTCACGGCTTGCAACGACTTTCTGGATGCCACGCCCGACAGCCGTATCAATGTAGACAACGAAGAGAAGGCGCAGGCCATGCTCGCTACAGCCTACCCACAGGCATCATTTGTAAGAGTGACCGAGCTTGCCTCCGACAATGCCGATGACATCAATGGTGATCTCAACGGCAATTATGACCGTTTCTCAGAACAGTGCTACCGCTGGCAGCCTGTTACGGAAAACGACAACGAGAACACGGCCATGATATGGCAGGACTACTATTCTGCCATAGCATCCGCCAACCACGCCTTGGCTGCCATAGAGAAGATGGGTGGTCCCACCACCGAGAAGCTGAAGGCACTGAAAGGCGAGGCTCTTCTTTGCCGTGCATACGCACACTTCGTACTGACCAACATCTTCTGCATGAACTACTCTAAGCAGTTCAGCAACACAGACCCCGGCATTCCATACACTACCGAGCCAGAGACAACACTCGACCCGAAGTACGACCGAGGCACCGTTGCCCACGACTATGAAATGATAGAGAAAGACCTCCTCGAAGGCATGTCGCTGATGAGCGACGCCATCTATTCTGTGCCACGCTATCACTTCAACTCCAAGGCCGCCTACACATTCGCCTCACGCTTCTACCTCTTCTACCAGAAGCCTGAAAAGGTCATAGAATATGCCACAAAGGCTCTTGGCAGCAACCCGCAGGAAGTAATGCGCGACTACGACGCAATGAAGGATATGCCTACCGACAACATGCAGCCACGCTCCATGCAGTATGCCTCGGCAAAGGAAAAGGCCAACTTCCTTCTGTTGCCGGTATATTCTACCGACCAGTACTATTTCAGCGGATATACCATCATGGGCTCAAGGTTCAACAACAACAGCTACATCGGACAGGCCGAACAGTTCTTCGCCACACCTTGGGAACCAGACAATGCCACGGCAAGGGAATCACAGCAGATGTTCCGCTTCTACTGGTTCTACAGTCAGGCAAAGAACCTCTTCTGTCTGCCCAAGCAGCCTGTGTACTATGAGCAGTATGGCACCACCAACAACACAGGCTACTACCGTACAGTGGTCGTAGCCCTCAAGGCGGAAGAGGCGTTGCTCAACCGTGCCGAAGCCTATGCACTGTTGGGAAAATACGACGAGGCTCTTGCAGACATGACCATGTGGACAAAGAACTTCGTTTCCGATAAGGTGAAGTACAATACCTATAAGTATGACGAAAACTGGAACTACATCTATGACGAGCAGAAGATAGAAAACGAGATAACGATGGCTTCCATACGCAAGTGGGTTGCCAAGTATGACTACTACCGTCCTGAAAGACCTCTGCCTCGCAAACACCTCAACCCCGACTGGGTGACTCTTGAGGAAGGCAGCGACAAGGAGAACATCATCCAGTGTGTGCTCTTGCTTCGCCGTCTGGAGTTCCTGCACGAAGGCATGCGGTGGTTCGACATCAAACGCTACGGCATAAAGATATACCGTCGTGAGATAAACACATCAATGAACATGCTTGCTCTTACAGACAGCATGGAGTACCGTGACCCGCGACAGGCCATACAGTTGCCGTTCGAGGTGCAGGGAGCAGGACTCGTGCCTAACGCACGTCCTACTGCCGACGAAGAGAAGGCAGAGTTCAATACATGGTCGGCAAGCATGGCAGACCGCATACTATACCTAACCAAGTAAAGACAAGGAGAACATAATATGACAAACATAAAGAATATTCTACGGTTGATGGTTCTGGCTGCTGTTGCCTTTACCATGCAGTCTTGCTCTGACGAGGAAGACATAGACTACGGCATCAGCGTGATAAAGGACACGCAGACTCCACAGAACGACCTCGACAAGTGGCTCTACGAAAACTACGTGAAGCCATACAACATAGAACTGCGCTACCGCTGGGAGGACAACGAGACAAGCATGAACTACATACTCGTGCCTCCTACATACAAGAATGCGGTGCGCATGGCAACCCTGCTGAAATATATCTGTTTCGACTCTTTCGACGAGGTGACAGGAAGCAAGAAATTTATCCACGACAACTTCCCGAAACTCGTACACCTCGTAGGCAACCCGGGATGGAACACCAACAGCTCCATGACGCTCGGCTCGTCGGAGGGTGGCTACAAGATTAACCTATGGTACGTCAACCACCTGGGCGACGTGGTATACGAGAACTGGGTGCCTAAGGACAGCGTGATACGCGACCGTACGGAGCTGAACAAGATTTTCTTCCATACCATAATCCATGAGTTCGGGCACACCTTCCATCAGAAAGTCGCCTATTCTACGGAGTTCAACCAGATTACCGGCAACAACTATCTCGGTGGTATGTACACCTCTGAGTTTGCAAGCCCCGACGACCCGCAGATACAGGCGCTTGGCTTCGTGACGGCCTATGCGGCCTACAGCGCCGACGAGGACTTTGCCGAGACATTCTCGACGTATGTGTGCAGCACCAAGGACGAATTCCAGGCCTTGACAGACCGGGCAGGCAACAGCGGCAGCGGAAAGATTACGGCCAAGCTGCGCTTAGTGAAGGAGTATTTCTCCAAGAACTGGAACCTTGACATCGACGCGCTGCGCGATGCCGTTCAGGAACGCGAGGCAAAGGTGAAAGAGGTGAACTTCGATGATATCAGTATGTAAACTATCGTAAACAGAAAACACTTATGAAAAAGATATTCAATATATTGGCATGGGGAACAATGGCGGCATCTATGCTCACATCGTGCCAGATGATGGAGGACGACGTGTTTGACATTGACCCTGCAACACGTCAGGACAACTGGATGGCAGACTACCGGAGGGTGTTCAACAACAACGAATACGGCTGGGCTCTCTATACCGACAATCCTACCTACGGCAGACATCCGGCTGTGTATACGTATGCGGTAAGATTCGACCAGGACTACTGCACCTTCTACAACTCGCTGTCTACACGACGCATACCCAACGTGTCGACACTCGACAGCATACAGAGCACTTACTCGTTCAAGATGGACAACGGCATAGTACTCTCGTTCGATACCTACAACGGATTCTTCCACTACTACGCCGACCAGTCGCAGTATTTCGCACAGGACCTGCAGGCCGACTTCGAGTTCTGTCTCGACCGATACTCTGAAAACGAAGATACCATCTTCGGACGCGGAAAGACCAAGCAGCTGCCGTTCATGATGATAAAGATGAAATTGCCTGGCGATGAATACCAGAGGCTCAGCGACGAGATTACGGATACGTATTCGCCCTACGACTGTGCCTTCGTATGTGCCGGCGATACCGTGCAGGCACGGTTCCTCAGCGGCTACCAGAACTTCATGCTTATCTATCCCGACAAGGAAGACGGGCCAAAGGTGGAACATCTCTATTCGTACGGAAACCTCGTCGACGGCATCTACCTGCTCGAGAACATAGAGTACAAAGGACATATAATAAAGGAGATGAAGCTGACGGAGGAGAAAGACGGATATGTAGACCACCTTACAGGTGCCCGCATCATACCGAGACCTTATGCCGACTACTTCGTCGATGACGCCGACAGCTACGACGACCGTTTCTTCGGCTACAGCTGTCTCGGTACATACACACAGGGCGAGTGGGACAAAATGAGGACGGCCCTGAACAACAGTAAATACAAGCCGACAAACCTGTACAGCATCACATTCAACCCCGACGGCAAAGGAAAAACAGTCCTTACGGTCAATATGTGGTACGGCAACGGCGAAATACACTTCCCGTTCGAGATAAAGAAAATGGGAATGGACAGAATAGCGCTGAAATATACAGGCACAGAACATTCCGGACTTGGCTACACCATCTATGACCTTGGCTTCAAGTATGTCATCGACGCCATAGCCACAACCGACGAATGGCGCACATACAAGATTGTGCCAACGAGCGGCACGTCAATGTCACCATCCGAATTCCAGCTCGTGGACGAAAGCAATCCCGACAACAGCATACTCTTCAAGAGATATTTCAGGTATTACTATGGCTTCTGGGATTAACAGCAGTTTGTTGTATTGGATTAAACACAATCATGAAAATGAAAAGGATAACACCAGACTATTGCTTACAGGTAACTCAGATTGTTACTTAGGGTAACACTTCAATTGTATAGAAACAATTGGCTAACCAACAGCCGGTCGCAACAGTGGTCGCGGCCGGCTGTTTATAGTTTGCTTGCCTTATCCTTCGGACAGTCGCCGTTTGTTACGGCTCAGTAGAAAAAACATGGGAAAGGATTCAAATGAAGGGCACTTTCACTGCAAACGTTTGCAGGAGCAGATGCAAAGCTTTGCATTGGCAGTTGCAAAGCTTTGCGTTGGCAGTTGCAATGCTTTGCGTTGGCGTTTGCAAAGCTTTGCGTTCACCACCAGTCCGTCGCAATGCCCTTTGCCCCGTCATAGGTGGTTGTTGGTTATCTAAACCCAAAATCCATGTAATCTCTCACATCGGCTTGTTTTTGATCCTGGACTGCAGCGTAACAAAGCATCACTGCCTGACATACGAAAACTAATTCTTAAATCCGCGGCCACCCTTATAAAAAAACACAAAAACAATATAACCATACAGCTCACAATAATACTAAGGGTAGAATCTATGACGGATGAGTGATTTGAGTCAAATTGTTCCATAATCGAAATTATTCCACCAAAAGGAGTGGGCTTCCCTGTTTTTATTACTATTTTTGCCATGTCTGCTCGGGTGTTATATATTTTTTGATTTGCAGCACTATGAAAGTTAAAAACGAAATATGTCTCAATGCTTAACGGTAATGTTGCATAATATGACAATCCATCAAATCCCTCAAACCTTAGTCCTTCGACCTCCGCCCTTTGACCTCCGCCCTTCGTCCTTTGATAAATTTCGTTCGTTTCCTATA
>CALZDK010000061.1 GCA_945637645.1 uncultured Prevotella sp. | reverse complement strand
ATTACTGGCGACATCGCCGCTAACATCATCGAGCCAAACTCTGAGGATGTTGACCTCGAAGGTCCACACCTCGTTGACGGACGCATGGTATATGCATCGAAGACATTCGAAAACCTCGATGCCACACGCAAGGCTGGTCTTTGGGGCGTTTCTATGCCACGCCGCTACGGCGGTCTCAACATGCCTATCACACCTTATTCTATGGCATCGGAGATTGTTTCGGCTGCCGACGCCGGTTTCCAGAACATCTGGAGCCTTCAGGACTGTATAGAGACTCTCTATGAGTTTGGCGACGAGGAGCAGCGCAAGAAATATATCCCACGTGTTTGTGCCGGTGAGACAATGTCGATGGACCTTACTGAACCTGACGCAGGTTCTGACCTCCAGCGCGTGATGCTCAAGGCAAGCTACGACGAGGAAAACAAATGCTGGCGACTGAATGGTGTGAAGCGTTTTATCACCAATGGCGACTCCGACATACACCTCGTGCTCGCTCGCTCTGAGGAAGGCACTCACGACGGACGTGGCCTTTCAATGTTCATCTACGACAAGAAAGACGGTGGTGTTACCGTACGCCACATCGAGCACAAGCTCGGTATCCACGGTTCTCCAACTTGCGAACTTGTTTACAAGAACGCGAAGTGCGAGCTCTGCGGAAGCACCCGACTGGGACTTATCAAGTATGTGATGGCACTGATGAACGGTGCACGCCTCGGCATAGCAGCACAGTCGGTGGGTGTGAGCCAGGCTGCCTACAACGAAGGACTGGCATACGCCAAGGAGCGCAAGCAGTTTGACACTGCCATCATCGACTTCCCTGCCGTTTATGACATGCTCTCACGCATGAAGGCAAAGCTCGATGCCGGTCGTGCCATCCTCTATCAGACAGCACGCTATGTGGATATCTACAAGGCTCTCGACGACATTGCCCGCGAGCGCAAACTCACTCCCGAGGAGCGTGCCGAGCAGAAGAAATACACTCGCCTTGCCGATGCCTTCACACCGTTGGCAAAGGGTATGAACTCCGAGTATGCCAACCAGAACGCCTACGACGCCATACAGATTCACGGCGGTTCGGGCTTCATCATGGAGTACAAGAGCCAGCGCCTCTATCGCGATGCACGTATCTTCTCCATCTACGAAGGAACCACACAGTTGCAGGTTGTGGCTGCTATCCGCTACATAACCAACGGCACCTATCTTTCGATAATGAAGGAGATGATGGAACGTCCTATCTGCGAGTGTGCGCAGCCAATGCGTGACCGCATAGCAAAGCTCATCGCCATCTATGAGGATGCCATCAACTATGTTAAGGAGCAGAATGACCAAGCTCTTCAGGATTTCCTTGCACGCCGCCTCTACGAGATGACAGCCGACATCATCATGTCTATCCTGCTTCTCGAGGATGCCACACGCGCACCGGAACTCTTCAAGAAGAGCATCAACGTCTTCCTTCGCCATGCCGAGGCAGAGTGTACAGCACACTACACCTATATCAAGGCAATGAAGGCCGACGACTTGGAAAACTTCAAAGCATTGTAGAAAATGAAGAGTGAAGAATGAAGAGTGAAGAATGAGATAAACGCAGATTGTGCGCAGCATATTTTGCACTCAAAACTCTTCATTCTAAAAATATTCTTCATTCTTCACTCTTCATTCTTCATTTTTAAAACATTCTTCATTCTTCACTCTTCATTCTTCATTTTTAAAACATTCTTCATTTAAGAACTATGATTTGCCCCAACTGCCAAACCGAATATATCGGCAATTTCTGTCCTTCGTGCGGACAAAGTGCCAAGATGCAGCGATTCACTGTAAAGAATGCCCTGATGTCAACCCTTGAGGTTTGGGGTATGGGCAACCGTAGCTTGCCGCGCACACTGTTGCATTTGTTTACACGTCCAGGCTATATGATAGGTGACTATCTTGACGGTAAACGAATGCCGTTCTTCCCGCCTGTCAAGATGCTTTTTGTCCTATGTATCTTTTTTGCGTTGGTAACAACATTTAGAGACGGCAACAGCGCTCAAGACGCAGGGAAAAAGGAGTCGGAGCAGAAGATGTCTGTGAAAACTGAGGCAGGCAAAGAAGACCCTACAGAGAAAATCCTTTTCACGTTTAATGGTAAGGTGATAAAGATTGAGGATTTTATCGATGGCGTGAAGGCTACTGCCGAATGGCTTGACGAACACAAGGCAATAGAACTCATTTGCCTTCACTGCTTCTTTATGTTCTTCTCGTGGCGAGTATTCAGAAAGTCACCTGTCCGCCCAGCGACAACACTTGCCGAGAATTTCTTCTCTCAAGTGTATATCAGTGGGCAGATGATGGCGGCTTCCATTGTTTATGTCCTGATTTTTGGAAATACGAAATCAACGTTCTATCCCTTGCCTTGGTGGGCACTTTTTGGCTTGTTTGTATGGGATTTCAAGCAGCTCTTCGGATTCAACTGGCGTTCGACAATCAGACGCACAATACTTATCCACCTCTTCTCTATTATTGTGTTTATCTTAATCTGCGTTGTCGTGATAACCATATTGGGCTATGCCACAGGAAGTTTCCAGTCTATGTCGGAATGACATTCATTAAAGAAACCTATTCGCCCAACAGCTCGGTTAGTTTTCGGAAAGTTTCCTCGCTTACCTTGAATGCCGTTCCATGACGTATGCCTTTGGGGAACGTCGTCAGGTCGGACACGTCTGTCCATGTTTCTCCATGGTCGGTACTGCGTATCGCGCCATATTTTCCCAAGGTGTATTTGTCAAAATAAACGTAAAGCGTGTCGCCTACAAACAAGGGAGCTGGACCCTCTGCCCAATATTTCCCTGTTATCGGCTCTGAAACACTTGTCGGAAATCCCTTCTTTATTTTCTTTGTTCTCGTGATGCGAAGATTTTTTTCCGCGGGAAGCGAGTTCTCGTTCTTCACCACCATTATCAGGTCTTTCCTTGCGGGGTCGCGTACTATTGCGGCATCAATGACATTAAAATCGGGATTGAAGAACATCCTTGTCTTTGTAAATGTCTTGAAGTCGCGTGTGGTGGTGCAATATATCCGGTGATTCCACTGTTTCTCTCGTTCTGTTGACTGCACAGGACTATGACGTCCGGGAATTGTAGTAGCCCAAAAGATGTAAAATGTCTTCGATGGTTTGTCATAGTAGAGTTCAGGTGCCCAACAGTTCTGTGCCTCCGGCTCATCAGCCATTACCGGAATAGCCTTCTGCTCACTCCAGTTTACGAGGTCACGCGAGGATGCATAGCCAATGATCCTGTCTGTCCAGCTCGAAGTCCAGACCATATGGAACGTGCCGTCTGGCCCCTCCACTATACTTGGGTCGCGCATGAGACTGTCCTTGCCAACGACAGGACGCAGCAACGACTTGTTGCCGTTCAGTGCAGTCCATTTCAAGCCGTCATAACTGTAGGCGAGATGCAGGCCGTCTTTCTGACCACGGAAATAGGAAAACAGATACACGTCTTTTGCCACACAAGTCAAAGCAAACATTAGTGCCATGACAATAAATACTTTCTTTTTCATATAGGAATAAATTGTTATTTTGGTGCAAATATAGCAATTATTTTCCAAACAAACAATCATTTCACAATAAAAGTTGCTTTGCAACGTTTTATTAATAGACAATTGAACAGACTCAAGATCATAATGGCATCGCTGTTCTGCGTTTGCGCCTTTGCCGCGCCACAGGACAACCGTACGTCACGACAGGGGCAGACCGTGCAGTCAACCCAGGTCGCTGACGACGATGACATTGTGCCTGACTCTGCGGTAAAGTCGAGATGGAAAGTCAAGAGAACTGCACCTGTAACGACTGCCGACCTCGACTCGGCAGCCATAGATCTGAGAATGCCTGACAACATCACTCAGGCAGCGGAATATGACGATTCCACGGGAATGTATTTCATCGGCTCAAAGATTGGCGACTCATACCTCAACACCCCAATGCTTATGACTCCCGATGAATACCGAGCTTGGAGCGGGAAGCGTGCCATGAGACGATTCTTCAGGGAGAAAAACGCCGAAGAGGTGGCAAACAAGGGAGAAGACAAGTTCTCGTTCTCCGACATGCACTTCGACCTCGGACCGGCAGAGAAGATTTTCGGTCCCGGAGGTGTTAGAATCAAGACACAGGGAACGGCAGAGCTGAAACTCGGAGGCACGCTGAAGAACATAGACAATCCGTCGCTGCCAATAAGGAACAGGAAAACGAAGTCGATTGACTTCGACGAGAAGATAAACCTCAACATGACAGGCAAGGTAGGCGACAAGGTGAACATGAGCCTCAACTACAACACCGACGCCACCTTCGACTTCGACACGAAAAACATTAAACTCAAATACGAGGGCAAGGAAGACGAGATAATAAAGCTCGTGGAGGCAGGCAACGTGTCGTTTCCTTCCAATTCCTCACTCATAAAGGGCGCGTCGTCGCTGTTTGGAGTGCGCACCGACATGCAGTTTGGCAAGTTGAAACTCCAGACTGTTATCTCGCAGAAGAAGTCGTCAACAAAAAGCGTGTCGTCGAAAGGCGGCACACAACTCACGCCCTTCGAACTCAATGTAGCCGACTACGAGGAGAACCGGCACTTTTTCCTCGCCCACTATTTCCGCAACATCTACGACAAGTCGATGTCAACGCTCCCGAACATTCTCACTGGAGTAAAAATCACTCGAGTGGAGATATGGGTGACAAACAAGACCGGAACGACAAGCAACTCACGCAACATCATCGCCCTTGCCGACCTCGGCGAGGGACAAGCCATAAGCAACCCACTCTGGAACGGCAATGGCATTGCCCACCCTACAAACAATGCCAACGACGAGTACCTACAGATGACCACGCAATATGCCGACGCACGCAATATCGACAGGACTTCCATAGTGTTCGACGCCATTACGGGCTTCTCCGGAGGCGTTGACTATGAGAAGGTGCAAAGCGCAAGGTTGCTCACCCCTTCTGAATACACTCTCAACGCAAGCCTCGGTTTCGTATCGCTTAAGACCACGATGCAAACCGACCAGGTGCTTGCCGTGGCATACGAATACACGCTTGGCGGACAAACCTTTCAGGTGGGCGAGTTCTCCACCGACCGTCAGGACACCTCGGAGGCTCTCTTCGTAAAATCACTGAAAAACACCAACAACAGTCCTGCTGCCCCAAACTGGCAACTGATGATGAAGAATGTCTATTATCTTGCCTCCACTGTGGAAAAGCAGAAGTTCCGCCTCGACGTGAAATTCAAGAGCGACACAGCTGGCGTCTATCTCAACTACATTCCGGAGCAAGAGGTAAGACAGCAAACTCTCATCCGACTTTTGGGGGCCGACCGCCTCGACGACAACGACAAACCAAATCCCAACGGATATTTCGACTATGTGGACGGTTACACCGTGAGCAACGGAAGAGTGTTCTTCCCTAAGGCGGAACCTTTTGGTTCCTACATGTTCAACCAACTGAAGGCTGCCGGAATGGACAGTGCAAGGGCAGAACAATACAGTTTCAGGGAACTCTATTCCAATACCCGCACCACGGCAAAACAGCTGACGACAAAAAATAAGTACCTCATAACAGGACAGTTCAAGGGCTCATCGGCAAACGTCATCTCGCTTGGAGCATACAACGTCCCACGAGGCTCAGTGGTGGTAACTGCCGGAGGCGTGGTGCTTACCGAGGGCAGCGACTATAGTGTTGACTACTCTGCTGGCGAGGTGACCATTCTCAACCAGAGCATCATCGATGCCGGCACGGCGGTGAACGTCTCATTGGAAAGCGACACGGAATACGGAATGCAGCGCAAGACAATGTACGGTCTGAACTGGGAATACGACTTCACGAAAAACTTCCAATTGGGAGGTACGTTCCAACGGCTCACCGAACAGACACTCACCTCAAAGGTGACTATGGGCAGCGAGCCGCTCAACAACATGCTATGGGGACTCAACCTAAACTGGAAGCAAGAGAGCCAATGGCTAACCGACATGCTCGACAAGCTGCCGCTACTCCACCTCACAAAACCGTCGTATATCTCCTTCACTGGCGAGTTTGCTCAACTCATTGCCGGACAGGCAAAAGGCACACAGGACAATGCCTCATACATCGACGACTTTGAGGATGCCAAGAACAACATCGACATCAGCGACCCTAAGTCGTGGGTGCTTTCAAGCGTGCCGTCGCTCTTCCCCGAACACGACGACAACAGCGGTCTTTCAAGCGGCTTCAACCGTGCCCAAATGGCATGGTACACCATCGACCCGCTCTTCACCTACCGTTCGTCGTCGCTCACGCCAGCCCACATAAAGAGCGACCTCGAGCAACTTTCAAACCATTACATCCGCGAAATCTACGTCAGCGAGCTATACCCTAACCGCGACCAAAGCACCTACAACGGTGCCACTTCCACACTCTCCATACTCAACCTCTCCTACTATCCTACGGAGCGCGGTCCATATAACTTCTCCACACAGATGAACACCGACGGAACACTCCGTAACCCAAGGACAAAATGGGCGGGAATGATGCGCAAGCTCGACACCAACGACTTCGAAACGGCAAACATCGAGTATGTGGAATTCTGGCTCCTCGACCCGTTCATCTACACCCGCGACCAAGCCGACGCGTCGCTCTATGGAGGCGACCTCTACATAAACCTCGGCGAGGTGAGCGAAGATATACTGCGCGACGGAAAGAAATTCTACGAGAGCGGAATGCCTGTTGACGGTACAAACAGTGTGACAACAACACAATGGGGAAAGATTCCGGTACAGGCAACACAGACCTACGCCTTCGCCACCACTACTGGGGCACGCGAGAAACAGGACGTGGGCTACAACGGACTCACCGACGCTGAGGAGCAGACCTTCGACAGCTATGCCGACTTCCGTACCTTTGCGCAAACAGTGACTAACGACAGCATCAGGACGGCATGGCAGCGCGACCCTGCCAACGACAACTATCAATACTTCCGTGGTAGGGAACTCGACGAGAGGAAAGCCACCATTCTTGAACGCTACAAACGCATAAATAACCCACAGGGCAACTCTCCTGACAACGACACTCAGACAGAGGGCTACGACACGTCATACAAGACAACTCCAGACGTGGAGGACATTAACCAGGACTACACGCTCAACGAGTATGAACGCTACTATCAGTACAAGATAAGCCTGCGACCGGAGGATTTCGACGAGAGCCGCATCGGGCAGAACTACCTCAGCGAGATACGCGAGTCGTCGGCACCACTGCGCAACGGCAAGAAGGAGAAGGTGAAGTGGTATAAGTTCCGCATTCCGCTCAACTCGGCTGACCGTGACAAGGTTGGTTCCATAAGCGACCTCACAAGCATCAGGTTCATGCGAATGTTCCTCACCAACTTCGAGCGACCAATAATACTGCGCTTCGGCAGTCTCGACCTCGTCAGGGGTGAATGGAGAACCTTTGACCAGGAGCTTGGAGCACAAGTGGCAGCATCGAGCGGAACCTTGGAAACAAGTGCCGTGAACATTGAGGAACACACGGAGAAAACGCCAGTGAACTACGTACTGCCTCCTGGCATAAGCCGTGTCACCGACCCGTCGCAGCCACAACTCGTGGAGAACAACGAACAGGCACTGAACCTTACGGTGAACAACCTGCAGCACGGCGAGGCAAAGGCTGTCTATAAGACAACCACACTCGACCTCAGACAGTATAAACGCCTGCAGATGTTCATCCATGCCAATGCGCTGCAACAAAACACCACACAGCTGCAAAACGACCAGCTCGCCCTGTTCATACGCCTCGGAAGCGACTATCGCAGCAACTACTACGAATACGAGATTCCCCTAAAGCTCACGCCGGAAGGTAAATACGACTACCGTTCTGCCGAGAGCCGGAAGATTGTGTGGCCTGATGAAAACTTCCTCGACCTTGAACTTGCCAAACTCGTGAGGCTGAAGAAGGAACGCAACATTGCCAGGGCAAACGGCGGAGCCGCATACAACCGTGAGTTCAGCAACTACGACGACGACCGCCCCGGAAACAAGATGACCATAATGGGCAATCCGTCGTTAGGAGAGATAAAGACAATGCTCATCGGTGTAAGGAACATCTCATCGGGAATGAAATCGGGTGAGGTGTGGGTGAACGAGATGCGACTGCTCGAAGTGAACAACAAAGGCGGATGGGCTGCCTCAGGAGCACTCAACCTACAACTGTCCGACTTCGGAACGGTGAACCTCTCGGGACGCATCCTCACCGACGGTTTCGGAGGACTGGAGGAGACAGTGGCACAACGTTCCACCGACGACTACAAGACCTACAGCTTCACTGCCAATCTCGAATTGGGCAAGCTGTTTCCCGACAAGGCAAAGGTCACTGCCCCACTCTACTACTCCGTGACAAAGGAAGAGACACGCCCACGCTACAATCCCCTCGACACCGACATGCTGCTCGACGATGCCCTTGAGTCGGCTTTGGACCGTCATGAGCGCGACTCGATAGAAGCGATAGCAGTGACGAAATCAACAACAACAAACTTCTCGTTGTCTAACGTGCGTGTGGGCATCAAGACAAAACGCCACCCCATGCCTTACGACCCTGCCAACTTCTCCTTCAGCTACAGCCATGCACACCGCTACAACACCGGCGAGACAACGGCATGGGAACGTGAGGACCAATGGAGGGGAGTGTTCAACTACAGCTACTCGCCAGTCTATAAGACCTTCGAGCCATTCCGCAACTTGAAGGGCAAGAGCAAGTGGCTCGCCTTCCCCAAGGCAATAGGCTTGAACTATCTGCCTCAAAGTGTCACGTTCAACAGCGAGCTGACACGCAACTACTACGAGATGCAGGAGCGCGACCTCGAACAGACAACAGGTTCCAAACTGCCACTCACCTTCAGCCAGCAGTTCCTCTGGAACCGCGAGTTCTCCATACGATGGGACTTGACAAAAAACCTTCACGCCTCATTCCAAAGCGCAACACACGCCGAGGTGGAAGAGCCATATATGGCAGTGAACAAGGACCTCTATCCCGACGAATACCATGCGTGGAAAGACTCCGTGGGACGCAGTCTCCGAAATCTTGGAACACCGCTCGAGTATCAGCAGTCGTTCACATCTTCATACCAACTGCCACTCAACAAGTTGCCTATCCTCAACTGGCTCAATGCCAATGCCACCTACAACGCCACCTACTCATGGCTCCGTGGTTCTGAGATGGACGACGGAACGTCGCTTGGCAACACCATCAGCAACAACAGCAACCTCAACCTCACCTCAACGCTCAACCTTGAGTCGCTCTACAATCTCTTCCCGTTCCTGAAGAAGACAAACGACCGGTTCAAGAAAAGCGCGTCGCAAAACTCATCGCGAAGATCTTCCGCTCAGCGCGCCAACACAAACGCGCAAAACGGGAAACAACCGGGCGGAGTAAAGCTGACTAAGGCCGACGAGAAACAAAACGCCAAGCTGCCGCTAAACAAAAACTCTTTCGAGAAAGAAGTGACTCTGAAGTCCGACACCACTACCACCCTAAGGCACAACAAGAAAACCCGCAGGCTGATAGTGACGGCAAGGACGCGCGACGGACGTATATATAATATAAGGTATAAGGTGAAGGACGACAACACCATCGTAATACGCAACCTCGACACCGTTACGGTGAAGGTGAACGTCACACCCAAAAAGCCACTCGACGACCAGTGGTGGTACAACCCGCTGCAACAAGCTACACGCTTCCTGATGATGGCACGCAACGTGAACATCTCTTACCGAAGCCAAAGGGCAATGAACATTCCAGGCTTCAAGCCTACCATAGGCGACATGCTCGGACAACGCACAGGCAACGCCATGGCACCAGGACTCGACTTCGCTTTCGGACTGGTAGGCGACAGCTATCTCGACAAGGCTCTCGACAACGGCTGGCTGCTCTGTGCCGACAGTCTTGCCACGCCAGCAACAGTCAGCACCACCGAAGACCTCCAGCTGCGCATGACACTTGAACCGTTGCGCGACCTGAAGATCGACCTCAACGCAAGCCGCACGGTGAACAAGGCGCGTAGCATACAGTATATGTATGAGGGAATGCCCACTACACACAGCGGTTCGTTCACCATGACGACAATAAGCCTCAACAGTGCCCTCGAGGGAATGGGCAACGCAAACAATGGCTACAGGTCGAAGTCTTTCGAGCGTTTCTGCTCCTCACTCGACGGCTTCCGCACACGTGTGGAGGCGCAGTATGCCGATGCCACATACCCAATGGGAATGACAGACAACCACGGCACACAGATAGGCGGGTCGAAGTTCAATCCTGAGTTGGGACAGGTGCGGCAATACAGTGCCGACGTGCTCATACCCGCCTTCCTCTCCGCCTACACCTCAAGCGGCGGTTCG
>CALZDK010000060.1 GCA_945637645.1 uncultured Prevotella sp. | reverse complement strand
ACAAGTTGACGAGTTGACAAGTTGACAAGTTGACGAGTTGACAAGTTGACGAGTTATTTGTTGAAAAGTGTTATCCTGAAATACAATCCACTACCAAATCAATTTTTGCTAATAACTGAGTTGTATGATGTTTAATAACCAGGGTTCTGCTTTATAGATCCGTTGGACATCGTTATCTCCGAGTTAGGAATTGGGAACAACTCGTCGCGTCCCTCCTTGAAGAAGTAGCCCTTGTTGGAGTTCTCGTTCTGGTTGTTTCGCTCACACTCGTCCTCCGACTCCTCAAGGTTGTACTTCACAAACGAACCGTTAGGACCCATGACGTTCTGTATTGCGAGCTTGCCGTTGTCGTCCTTCCAACGACGGAGGTCGAAGAGGCGGATTCCAGGCTCGAAGGCGAGTTCAAGACGACGCTCTAAGCGGATGGCGTCGCGCAGTGTCTTGCCGCTTGAGGTCACTGGGTCGAGGTTTACGCGGTCGCGCACCTGGTTGAGTGCCTCGCGTGCCTGTGCGTCGTTGCCCTGTTCGTTGCAAGCCTCGGCATACATCAGCAGCACGTCGGCATAGCGCAGGATGCGGATGTTGAGAGGAATCTTCGGCGCGTCGTATGGCGACGGACGTTTCTCAACAGGAATGAAGAGCTTCATGTTGCAACGCTGGCTCTTGTGCTTGCTGGCAGAGATGACGTAAGGATTGTCTTCGTTCCATGTCGGGTCGCCGGGCACGTCGGTTTGTCCGTCGTGGAGTATGGTGTAACGCAGGCGCACATCGTCGCCGGCATCCTTGAACGCCTTCTCCAGGTTGCTTGTAGGCAATCCCCACGACCATCCGTTGTCGTCGCGTGATCCGCACACCACCGACCATCGTTCTCCGAGGTTGTAGCTTGCGCTGTACATTGTCTGGAACTCAAACAGGCTCTCCTCGCTGTTGTTGTAATCCATGTTCCACACCTTTGAGTAATCGTCGAGCAGGCGATACTCCTTGCTGTCTATCACAGCCTTCAGCACTGTGGCAGCCTCGGCATATTTCCCTTGTGCGAGATAAACCTTTCCGAGCATTCCCTGGGCGGCACCCTTGGTGATGCGTCCCATGTCGGAATCAGAATACTGCGAGCGGAGCGGCAGCACCTCTATGGCGTCCTTCAGGTCTTGCTCTATCAGGGCGTAGGTGTCGGCAAGCGAGGCGCGCTCTATGCCCTGAACCTCCGCCGGCATAAGCATTCCTGTTACCAATGGCAGTCCGCCGAAGTTGTAGGCGAGTTCGAAATATTCGAAGGCACGCATAAACTTTGCCTCTCCCACGAGACGGTTCTTCAGTTTCTCGTCGTTGAACTGCACGTTAGGAATCTTCTCTATTGCGATGTTGCACTGCAGTATTCCCTTGTAGCGATACTGCCAGAAGTTCTGCACGGCGTTTCCTGCACTCACGGTGTTTCCTGTGTAGTGTGCCAGGTGAAGATAGTCGCCCGGATCCTGTGTGGTGTTGCCCATCCACTGGTCGTCGGTGCAGATGTTCATCGAGTTGTAGTGCTTGTATATCTGCCACCAGTCGTCGCATCCTAAGTAGGAGTAGCAACCGGTGATGTGTTTCTCACACTCTTCTTCAGTGGCGAAATAGTTTGTCAAGTCCTGCTGTCCGAGTATCGGCTCGTTGAGGAAGTCGGAGCAGCTTGACATTGTCATTCCCAGACCTGCCACAATGGTCAGTTTCAATATTGAGTTCTTCATAAATTTCTTCTTTATATGTTATTCGTTCATTAGAAATTCAAGTTCACACCAAGCAGGAATGTGCGTGGGTTAGGATAGCCTGTCCAGTCGATACCCGACTCTGTGGCTCCACCCATGGAAGCTGTTTCCGGGTCCATGCCTGAGTATCCGCTGATGGTGAAGAGGTTCTGTGCCGAAAGCGAGAGACGCATCGTCAGCTTGTCGTTGAACACCTTCTTTGGCAGGGTGTAACCTATCTGCAAGAGTTTCAGACGCATGTAGCTGCCGTCCTCCACGAAGAATGTCGATGGCTTGTTGTGGTTGCCGTTGGCATCGTTCACCGAGAGGCGTGGCACATCGGTGTTGGTGTTGTCTGGACGCCATGCCTTGTCGTAGGTGCCTGCTATCACGTTCTGTCCGTTGGTGCCGAAGTAGCGGTCCTTGTTCAGGTTGTAGATGTCGTTGCCTATGGTGCCGTAGAAGTTGGCGAGGATGTCGAAGTTCTTCCATGAGGCGTTGAGGTTAACACCCACCATGAGGTCTGGGAACGGATTGCCGATATACGACTTGTCCTTCTCGTCGATGGTGCCGTCCTGGTTGAGGTCTTTGTAGCGGAAGTCGCCTGGCTTGGCGTTTGGCTGCATCAGGTCGCCATACTGGCTTGTGTATGAGTTCACCTCTGTCTCGTTCTGGAAGATGCCGTCAACGGTGTAGCCATAGAACTGGCTGAGCAGCTCGCCTGCCTCGTTGCGGATGATGTAGTCGCCGCTGTGAGATCCGGTGTAGATGTAGTCGCCGTTGAGTGTCACTGCCTTGTTCTTTACGGAAGAGAGGTTCACGCCCACACCGTAGTTGAAGTCGCCGGCACGGTCGTTCCAGTTGATGCCGAGTTCCCAACCAGTTGCCTTCATCTCACCGATGTTCTCCCACATCTGTCCGTTCCACATCGGGTAGCCGAGAATCAGCAGGTTGTCTTTCTTCAGGAGCATGTCGTGGCTCTTCTTCATAAACCAGTCTGCGGTGACGCGCAGGCGGCTGCCGAGGAATGCCATGTCGAGACCCACGTTGTAGTCCTCTACGGTCTCCCACTGTATGCCGCTGTTGCCGATGGAGCTTATTTGCGAACCGATGCCAATCTGGTTGCCGAACACGTAGCGCATGGTGCCGATGGAGCTGACGTAGGCTGAGTTGTCGATGTTCTGGTTACCCACCTTACCCCAACCGAGACGGAGCTTGAGGTCGTCAACCACGTTCTGCTTCTTCATGAATTCCTCGCCTGTGATGCGCCATGCAAGGCTGACAGCAGGGAAGGTTGCGTATTTGTTGCCTGTAGGGAACTTTGACGAACCATCCACACGGATTGATGCTGTGAGATAGTAACGCTCGTCGTAGTTGTACATCACACGTCCGAGATATGAGATCAGCGAAGAGTAGGTGTTTGAGCCCGAAACCTGCATGTTGTCCGTACCGGCGCTGACGTAGCGCATGTCCTCAACATTCGACGGGATAAGCTCGCGCGAACCGTTCAGATAGTAGTACTGGAAGCGTTCCATGGTGTAGCCTGCCATAACGTTGAGGTTGTGCTTCTTGTTGAACTGCTTCATGTAGGTCAGTGTGTTTGTCCAGTTCCAGTCAACCCAGTTATCCATTTTGCGCTCTGCCTTGTTCTTCTCCACCTGCTCAAGGTTGTCGATGAAGAAGTTTGGCGTGAAGGCGTCTGACATGCGGAAGTGTGCGTTGATGCCAAACTGCGAACGGAAGGTAAGACCTTCTATCGGGGTGATGCTGATGAATGGTGTGGCAAGGAGTCCGTACTCGTCAGAGTTGGTGTCCATGCGGTACATGTTTGCCACGGGGTTCCACTCCTGGTTGTTTGCCGAACGGGCGTAGTTGCTGTATGGGTTGCTTGTCCACTCGCTCTCAGGACGCATGATAGGCGTTGTCGGGTCCATCGACATCATTGCTCCCATAAGATTTGGGGTGTTTGCCCACTGCTCGTAGCGTGGTGTCATGTCGATACCTGCCTTCACAATGTTGTTGAACTTATACTCCATTGAGAAGCGTGCCGAGAGTTTCTGCCATTCGCCCACCTTATACTGTGATTCCTGGCGGTAGTAGCCGATGTTGGCTGAGTAGAGCAACTTGTCGTTGCCTCCTGAGAAACCGAAGTTGTAGTTCTGCTGCAGTGCCACGCTGTTGAGACACTCGTCCCACCAGTCGGTCTTTGCGCCGCCATTGGTGAATGGCGACTTCTGTCCGTCGTTGGTGTAGCGTGCGTTATACACCTTTTCATATTCCTCTGCCGATGCTATCTCAGGCTTTGCGAGAGTCTGGAAACCTACACTTGCCGAGGCGGTGAACTTTGTCGCGCCCTGTGCGCCCTTCTTTGTGGTGATGAGAACCACACCGTTGGAAGCTCGTGTACCGTAGATGGCAGACGCCGACGCGTCCTTCAGCACCTGCATGCTCTCGATGTCGTTCTGGTTGAGGAAGTTGATGTTGGTGCCCACCGGCATTCCGTCAACAACGTAGAGAGGGTCGCTGCCGTTCACCGTTGAGATACCACGGATGATGACGCGTGGCGATGATCCCGGACCACCTGCCGTTGACACCTGCACACCGTTCACCTGTCCCTGCAACGCGCTCATCACGTTACCTGTTGACATCTTGTCGAGCTTGTCGCCCTTGATGGCAGAGATGGAACTGGTGAGGTCGCCTTTCTTTGCTACACCGTAACCGATTACTACCACCTCGTTGAGGTCGTTGCTCGTGTCGTCGAGAGCCACGTTGAACGTGGTGTTTGTTGTTCCCACCTTGTATTCCTTGGTCTTGTAGCCAATCATTGAGAATACCAATGTGGAGTTTTTCTCCGCCTGGATGGTGTAGTTGCCGTCGAAGTCGGTCACTGCACCTGTTCCAGTACCTTTTATCAACACGGTGACTCCAATGAGTGGCTCCTTGTCGAGCGACGATGTCACCTGTCCCGTTACCGTCACTTTCTGCGCATTGGCTATCAGCGCTAACAAAGCGACAACGAATGTCAAAATATATCTTTTCATACGTTCTTAGCGTTTTTGTTAATTATGAAAATGTGTTACTTCACCGGAATGATTCTTGACCTGAGCAGGTGGTAGTCAAACTCGATGCGGTACTTGCCTGTTGCCGGCACCTTGCTCTTCTTCATGTTGTCACCACCGTTCTTCACGTTCTTCTCGTTGAACTCCGAACCGTCGAAGCGCCAATATGGCTCTGGCCACCAGCCCCACCAGTGTGTCTGGCTAATGGTGTATTCTATCTCGGTGCCTGCCTCAAGCTCGCACTCGCGGTAGAGCAGATACTTGTTTGCGGCGTCCTGACTCAAGATGAAGGCGTCGTTGTTCTGGTTGGTTGTCCAGCTTGGAGTGCCTGGCAGACCACCTCCCGCAAGACAAATCTGTGCCGGTTGCGCGCCTGAACCGTCGCCGAAGTCGATAGTGGTGGAACCGTCGAGGGTCATCTTCTCTGTTGTCGGCTCGTAGGTCTTCACGCTGTATGCGCCGGTCACGATGTTCAGCTTTATCTCGTAGTAGGCCACCTCGTTAAGCTCAATGCCGAGGGCGGAAGACGCGTCGTTGATGAGCACACTGTTGTCGCTTGGGTCAACACCGAAGCAGATTGGCTCAAAGTCGGTCATCTGTGGTATGAAGCGCACCTTCGTGCCAGCCTTCTGGTTGTAGTAGTGTGCGGTGTATTCGTATGGTCCTGTATGGTCAATAACCATTGGCACGCCATAGACGTCGCTTGTGAGGTCCTTGGCAGATTCCACGTCGGCAAGATACATCTTCTCGAAGTCAGGCATCTCGTCAACATTCACCGTGCTCTGAGCCATCACCTTATTGTTAAACTTGTCGTAGGCTGTCACTGTGAGCAGACAACTCTGCTTCTCGCCCGGCACTTCATACACCTTCTTTACCTTCATCTCCGACTGTCCTGCAGCGTCGATGCGGTCGTTGATGCCCAGTGCAGGACATTCCACCTGAATATAATCCAGTCGCTTGTTGTCCGTAACGGTGAAACCCAGTGTCAGCTTAGGATTCTGCACCAGCACTGTCAGCTCACCCGATGGTGCAACAGAGAACTCAGGATTTGTAAAGTCGCCGTCGGCACTAACAGTAAGTGTGGCAGAAGTGGTGCGTCCGCCGATGTCCTCCACTGTTATGTTTACAGGAAACGAGCTGCTGTCGGTCCAGTCTTTCTTAGAGGTGTACTTATAGGCGAGCTTATAGTCGTAGATAAGCGAGTCGCCATAAAGTTCAAGCAGATTGATGGTCTTGTCGAGCAGCATGTCGCTGTTCTGGAGTCGGATGCTGCGAATACCGTCGGCATCCTTCACCTGACCCGCAATGGTAAACTGTCGTCCAGCCTCAGTCTGTATGTGGTCGGTCTCCAACGCAATGGTAGGAGCCTTACCGTCAACATCGCTGAAGTTGTCGTCATCACTACAGCTCGTGGCAAAAGTCACAGCTGTCATGGCAAGCAATGCCGCCAATAGGGAATGATTCGATTTTCTCATTGTTTTTAATTATTATTATTATTGTTAGTCATTATTTCCAAATTTGGTCCATTGTTGTTTGATTCGGCTGCAAATTTATTATTGTTTTTAATTCATAATGGTATAAAAATCGTGCAAAAAGAATGGTTTTTCGTTCAAATGCAAGATTTTTACCTCACAATATGTTGTTTTTTCGTTTCTTTTGTTATCTTTGCAGAAGAAACAAGCAGTACGCATTATGAAATACCTAACCATCATTCTCATCTCACTGTTCTGCATCAAAGGCAGGGCACAAAGGAACATACAGAAATTTGATATACGCGACGGGCTTTCGAGCAACTATGTCAACGGCATCACCCAAGACAAGCATGGATTCCTTTGGTTCGCCACCGAAGAGGGACTCTCGTCGTTGGACGGAAGCAATTTCCGCACTTTCTATGTCAACAGCAACCGCGACAGCACCAAAGGCGTGGCACTCAACGTGGTTTTTTCCGATGCCAAGGAACCGCTCGTGTGGATTGGGGCACAACGCGACGGACTGGCTTCATACAATGTGGAAAGCGGAAAACTCACCTACTATCGCCACAATCCCAAAGACCCTAACAGCATTGCCACCAACGACATAACGGCAATAGCCCCGACTGCCGACAGCACCAAGATATGGGTAAGCACCTTTTGGCAAGGAGTGGAACTGCTTGACAAGACTACCGGCAGTTGCAGGCATTTCAACACCGCCACTGTGAGCGGACTGCCCGAAAACCGTGTCTGGAGCATTGCCGACGATTGCCACGGACACCTCTATGTGGGACATAACAGCAAGGGAATGAGCATCATCGACATCGGATCGCGACACGCTGTTAATATTAAGAAAGGTGATGGCGACAAATGCCTGCCGGGAGCGGGAGTGAACAAAATAGTGATTGACGACGACGGTCGGGTGTGGACAGCCACCAACAACGGACTCGCCGTGTATTACCCGCAAGAAAACAGACTGCTTCGGTTCGATGCCATCGACGACGTGCCCACACCGTTGAAATCGGGCAATATCTCCACTCTCGCATATATTGACAGGCAGATGTGGGTGGCGGTGGAACTGTGCGGAGTGTATGTCATCGACACCCAAAATCTCCTGCATCCAAAGATTGAACACATAGGCTACTGGTATCGGTCGGAAGACCTCTCGTCACCTTCAGTACGCAGCATCTTCAAAGACAGCTACGGCAACATCTGGCTCGGCACATGGAGCGGAGGACTGAACTTCATCAGCCACCGCCCGTCGATGTTCAGCACTTTCCCCTTCGACCCCAATGTGTCAAACACAAGAAGCCTTACCGACAAGACTGTTCTCGGACTCTGTTTCGACGGCAACAACAGGCTTTGGGCGGCAATGGACGGAGGTGGAGTGGTGATGATTGAGAACGGACAACGCAAGGCGACACTGAGCACCGAACAACTCGGCACTTCCGACAACACCTTCGACACCGCATACAGAAGCTCTGACGGAAAACTGTGGTTTGGAAGCTATGGAGGATGGGTAGCCATGGCTGACGAGAACACACTGCAGTTCAGGGCAATAAAACTCGAACCGCAGAACGGAAACACACACGCCGATGTGCGCTGCTTCTTCGAAGACATCAACGGCAACATGCTCATAGGCACAGGGTCGGGAATATATGTGATTGACAAGGAAGGACAACTCACACGCCACTACGACACACGCAACTCCGGCATCGGGGAAGACAACGTACACAGCATCTCGCGGGACAGTCAGGGCAACTACTGGATAGGCACCTTCGGACAAGGACTGTCCATTCTCTCGCCAGCGATGAAACGGATAAAAAACTACCATACCGACAACGGATTCTGCTCAAATGCCATCAACCACATCCTGCATGTGGGAAGAGGCATCATGGCAGTGGCGACATCGGCAGGACTCGTGGTGTTCGACAACGGGAAAACCACCACATTCACCAAACGCGACGGACTTGTAAACCAACAAATAAGGGCAATAGCCATCGACAGCAACCAACTGCTCTGGCTAAGCACCAACAAGGGACTGGCATACATCGACTACAAGACACGCCGCGTGATGAACTTCCCGAACAACGACTACATCGGCTACGGAGAGTTCAGCAACGGTGCCGTGACCACCGACGGCAACGGAAATCTCTATTTCGGATATAATGGCGGAATATGCAAGTTCAACCCCATCGACATTACCAAACCTCATCCCGACCTGTTGCTTCAGTTCACCTCGCTGACCATCTACGGCGAGACATCGGTGTCGGCAGGCGGCGTCTCCACGAAAGACATCTTCATCCCGATTGTCAACAGCAACGAGGTAAGTCTCGACTACACGCAAAACACCTTTTCCATAGGTTTCAACACCCGCGACTTCGCCTTGGAAAGCGAGGTGGCATACTCTTACAGGCTTCGCGAACTGGGCGCCCACTGGTTTGATGTCACTGCCGGGAGCCAGGTGACTTTCCGCAACCTCTCGCCGGGCAGCTACACACTTGAGGTGCGATGCCGACTGAAGGGCGGTGAATGGAGCAAGCAGACAGCCACATTGCACATCACGGTGGCGCCGCCCTTGTGGCGGTCATGGTGGGCTGTGACAATCTATGTTGTCCTGCTCATAGCCATCGTGGCATATAATTTCATGGTCTATCGCCGACGCATGATTCGCCGCCACGAATACCGCATGAAGGCAGCAAAACAGCAGCACGAGATGGCTCTGAACCAAGAAAAGCTGCAGTTCTACATCAACGCCGAACGGGAGGCACGCGACAAACTTGCGGAAAAGGAGGCGCGCGACGAAAACGAGGAGAAACGGCGACTGGCGCAGGAATACCTGCAGGAGAACGAAAACTCGTTCATTCGTCAGGTCGCCACCATCATCAGCGGCAACCTGTCGTCGGGCCGTCTCGACATTTCCTTCATCGCCGGCGAGATGAACATGAGCACTTCGTCGCTCTACCGCAAGATGAAATCGCTGACGGGAATGGGACCAAACGAGTTTATCAACAAGGTGAAAATGAAACAGGCAGAAGAAATGCTCATCCAAGGCAAACTTAGCATCTCTGAAATAGCCTTCCGCCTTGGCTACAGCACACCAGCCTATTTCCGACAGTGTTTCAAAGAAGAGTTCGGAATGCCCCCGTCAGAATTTGTCAAACGCAACCTGACAGAGTGAAAAAGAAACTTCTTTAAGTGCGAAAGTTGAGTTCTAAACTCTATACAACTCCCTTAGCACCGGAAGGGAATTGAGGTCGGGGAAGTCGGGAAGATGGCAACGGAAATAGACAACAATGATGTCGAGAAGCCTGTTGCGGTCGGCATGGGAGAGACGAAAGAGACGCATGGTGCGGAAATTCATTCGCATCATTGTTCCTATCAGTGCCGACTCGCTCACGTTGAGGAAGTCCTTGTGGGAAGGAACAACGCTGACGAAGGTGCTGCCGCGAAGGTCGAAGATGTCGCCTTCGGTGTAGTCGTCGAGATTTGGCATAAAGCCAAGGAAGAGAGGCAGGCGAAGCAGGAATACGATATGGAAGTTTGCAAAGCCGTCGTCGGCAAGGTCGAGAAACTGTATTCCGTCGGCAATATAGTCGAAAAGAGGCATGTTTGCCTGCTCGCCCTTCAGGGCATGGCACAGAAACTCCGCCACGAAGAGGGCTATTGCCGTCTTCTCCGGTTGGAATGGAATGGACGACATGGGGCAGAGAATGGAAGCGTCGATGAGTTTCTGCAGTCCAGCCCGCTGGCGCACATCAACCTCAATATTTAATAGTGTGAGCGGTGAGAACAGTGTCTTTCGAAACTTCGCCTTCCTGCTGTTCGACACAGTAACGGCAACCGACAACCTTCCGCAGTCGAGAGTGTAGAAATCGACTATAATACGATTGTCGTTATACTTGAAAGAATGAAGCACTATCGCCTTCGTTTTTATCTGCATATCACGCCGTTAAGTTGCTATTTGTTTATTCCTGATGCAAAGTTACTATATTTTTTCAAAATAGCAATGCCTTAAGGCAAAAACTTGGAATTATCTGTCTAAGTCCCGCATTTTACTCAACGTCTTTCAGTTAAGAGATACCTTGGCACACTCTTTCGGGTCGAAGAACCAGTCCCCTGTGATTCTGCGATTTGATGATTATGTCTTGTCGAGCAAGAAAGCCATATACAAGGGTAGAATTGTCATTTGGCCGTTCTGCCCAATATTGACATCGCCAAGCTTGATTGCGTGAT
>CALZDK010000059.1 GCA_945637645.1 uncultured Prevotella sp. | reverse complement strand
GAACAACACCGAACTTGTCGATACGGTTGCGCACTACGAGGAAAGAGTTGTCAACTGCCGACTGCACCTCGGCACGTACTGCTGCCTCCACCTCTGAGTCGCTGCTCTGAGTGCTGACCTTACCCTTCATCTGCTGTGTTGCGAATACCTCTGCCAGACGATGACCAGGAGCATTCTGCTTGTAGTACTTGATGAAGAGCGACACGAAGTCTGCCTGACTTGTCTCTTCTTCCTTCTTTGCCTGCTCCATAGACTTGGTGAAGGCAGCGTCGGTCTTGTGGTCAGCCAACACGGCAACAACATCAGGCACCGACACCTCGAGGATTACATTCATACCGCCCTTCAGGTCGAGTCCGAGGCCGATTTCCATTTCCCGGCACTGCTTAAGTGAATAAGCTCCGAGATACACTTTCTCGTTCATGATAGAGTCGAGGTACTCCTGTCCAGCCTCCTCGCCCATGGCAGCCGCTTTGTTCTCATAGTGGCGTGTCACGAAAGAGAAGGAAAGATAGAATACACACACCAATATCAGAATCAGTGCGATAAACTTTACAATTCCTTTGTTTTGCATTTTGTTATTTTTATATTTTTAATTTATTATTGTCAAGTTGTTGCCGAAAATAGCATGCAAATATAATGATTTTTTTACAATTTGGAAAATTTATTGTGGATTTTCTCGTTTTTTTTATGGTTTATAGCCGAATTTTAGCCAACAATAGATGGGATAATGGTCTGAAGCGTGGATTTTGTTGTCAACCCTACAGTTGTAGGGAGTAAAGTGGTCGGAGCAGAAAATGTTGTCTATGCGGACGTTAAACCCTTTCTGATTATATGACAAACCGGGGCCGTTTGCCGTTTCCGTGTAGCAGTCGGTAAGACCTTTGCTCACAGTGCGGTGGGTGTAGGAAATAGGGCTGTCGTTGAAGTCGCCGCAGACGATTATCGGGGTGTCCTTATGGCTCTCGATGAAGCGTGCCACGGCATCTGCCTGCGGGGCACGACGAGACGTGGCGTTGGCAAGTTTGTCGGCGAAATAGCGTGTCTCATTCTTAGCAGTGTCGCGCTCAAGATTTCCCCTGAGGAGTTCCTTATAGCGTTCCTTGTCGTTGAGAGTAAGGCGGTTGCTCTCAAAATGGTTGTTGATGACGATTACCGTCTTCCCGTTGATATCGAGCCAGTATGCCATGCTTCCGTTTCTCAGCGACTCGTAGCTGATCTGTTCGGTACGGAGAATGGGGAAACGTGTATAGATACCGAGGGCGTTTTGCTTCTGGCTGCCTATTACGGTCTTGTTGCTGAAGGGGTATATGCTGTCGAGGGCCGCCTGCGGCTTCAGCCATTCGCCGAGGTCCTCCTGTACGCACAGTATGTCCGCCTTGCTTTTCTTTATGTAGCTGATGATACGGATGAAGGCATCGTCGCCGCCAATATCATACACATATCCGTGCACATTGTAGGAAAGCACCTTTATACAACCCAAGGGTGTGTCGTGGGGAATGTTGAAAGGTATATACTTCCTTATTGGGATATAGCACATGACGAAGCCTATGATGGGAATGAAGACCATGCGGCGGTACACTATGAGCCATAGAAAAAGGAAAAGAAGGTTGGCTATCAGTACTATAGGGAATGCCAAGCCTACTGTGGAGAGGACAGGATGGGCGATGGGACTGATATAGTCGGAATAGCCAATGGCAAACATCACAGCAATGGTGGCGATGTTAGCCCCCGCCACCATTTTCAATGTTATGGTCTTAAGTTGTTGTATCATCTTTCATTGCTGCTTTCGAAGAGTTTCTGTTTCTCCTCTTTTGTCAGGCTGTCGTAACCGCTGCGACGTATCTTATCCAGAATGCGGTCAATCTCCTCCTGATTCTGCCGTTTCCTCTCGTTGTAGTTCCAGTCGTCCTCGCGAGTGGCAGCACCACCCTTGTGTACATTCATCTTCGCTCCCTTACGACGCTCGAAATTCTCCTTCAGGTTTTCGAAGAACTGGTGTCCCTTGTTGCGTCCATAGCCTGCTGTGGGGTGGTTGTTCCAATAGCGTATCATGAGGAAGCCGAAAAGCATTCCACCAAGATGTGCCATGTGTGCGACGTTGTCTCCCGACGAGCCAAGGGCGGAGAAAAGCTCAATGGCAACATAGAACATAACGAACCACTTTGCCTTAATGGGAATGGGAAGTGGGAAGATGAAGATGCGCTCGTTGGGGAATATCATGCCAAAGGCAAGAAGGATGGCATAGACAGCGCCTGAGGCTCCTATAGTTGTCCATCCGTTGAGTTGCATCGACAATTGCTGTCCTATGACAAAGAGTTCGGAAAAGGTCACTGAGGGGTCTTGCGAACTTATGGTAAGATAGAAGGAGCAGAACTGTGCGAGCTCCTGCATAAGACCTGCACCGATGCCACAAGAAATGTAATAAAATAAGAATTTGCGCGGACCCCATACATTCTCTATTACCACACCAAACATCCACAGTGCGAACATATTGAATAGGATGTGCATGAAACCGGAGTGAAGGAACATATAGGTCACCAATTGCCAAGGGTGGAAATCCGCTGCCATGAAATAGTGAAGGCCACAGACATCGTTGAGGTCTATGCCCCTGATTTGCAGCAACCATGTGGCCACGAAAGCTATGATATTGACCAAGAGCAAGTTCTTGGTTACCGTAGGAATGTTTCTCATACGCTAATTACCTTTCTCTTATGATATTGTTGTACTTGTTGGGCGCAAAATTACTAAAAATATCTGTCAAACAGCATAAAAATTGAGGTTATCAATAGAAAATAAGTGAAAAAAGAAACTTTTTTTCTTTTTTTGTTTGAATTCTGAATTCTTTAACCTATATTTGCGTGCGGAAAAATTGCAAATCATCAATTTATTAATAATAAAAACTATTAGAATTATGAACAAGACAGAATTAATCGAGAAAATCGCTGCCGGTTCTGGCCTGCCAAAGACAGAAGCTAAAAAGGCTCTTGACGCTACTGTTGCCGCCATTCAGGAGGCTCTCGTAGCAGGCGACAAGGTTGCCCTCGTAGGTTTCGGAACATTTAGCGTTGGTGAGCGTCCTGCTCGCGAAGGTATCAATCCTTTGACAAAGGAGAAGATTCAGATTGCTGCAAAGAAGGTTGCAAAGTTCAAGCCAGGTGCTGAGCTGGCTGACGCACTGAACTAATTTTGTAAAATATATTTAAACGCAAAAATAAGGACATCCGCCTTTGTAGGTGAATGTCCTTTTATTTTTCTTACTTGGTGCCTGGCTTACTGTGGCTGCTTGCCGATGTATGCCAAGATACCGCCATCGACGTAGAGGATATGACCATTAACTGCGTCAGAGGCATGAGATGCCAAGAACACGGCTGGACCGCCGAGCTCTGCAGGCTCCAGCCAACGTCCGGCAGGAGTCTTTGCGCAGATGAATGAGTCGAATGGGTGACGGCTGCCGTCTGGCTGACGCTCACGCAGTGGAGCAGTCTGAGGAGTGGCAATGTAGCCAGGGCCAATACCGTTGCACTGGATGTTATATTCACCATACTCTGAGCAGATGTTGCGGGTGAGCATCTTCAAACCGCCCTTGGCTGCAGCGTAAGCGGAAACTGTCTCACGCCCCAATTCACTCATCATAGAGCATATATTGATTATCTTACCCTCACGGCGCTCCATCATCTCTGGAAGAACAGCAGAGGAAACGATGAATGGTCCAACGAGGTCGATGTCGATTACCTGTTGGAACTCGGCACGCTTCATCTCGTGCATTGGAATACGCTTGATGATACCGGCATTGTTAACCAGGATGTCGATGTTGCCAACCTCTTGGTGTATTTTCTCAACAAGTGCCTTCACGTCGTCTTCCTTTGTGACGTCGCAAACATAACCCTTAACATTCTCGATGCCTGCCTCCTTGTAGTTTGCCAATCCGCGCTCAAGAGCAGCCTCATTGATGTCGTTGAAAATGATGGTTTTGATACCTGCGCCAACAAAAGCCTTTGCAATGTTGAAGCCGATTCCGTAAGAAGCACCGGTTATCCAGGCATTCTTACCTTCCAATGAAAATTGATTATTCATGATGATATTAATTTGATTGTTATGTTATCAACTCTATTATTTCAGGTCTGTTATCTTAGAGAAGTCCTGGTCGCCGTAGTCGAGATTCTCACCTCCCATACCCCAGATAAAGGTGTAGTTGTGGGTGGCGGCGGCAGAGTGGATGCTCCATTCTGGTGATAGCACTGCCTGGTCGCCCTTCATCCAGATGTGGCGTGTCTCCTCCACTTCGCCCATGAAGTGGCATACAGCCTGATCCTCTGGCACCTCAAAATAGAAGTAAGCCTCCATGCGGCGGCTGTGGACATGAGCAGGCATGGTGTTCCATACACTTCCCGTTGCAAGTTCTGTCATACCCATCTGCAACTGGCATGTCGGCAACACTTGCGACACGAGCATCTTGTTGATGTTACGCTCGTTGCTCATGTCGAGCGAGCCCATGTGTGCCACTATGGCATCTGCCTTGGTCACTTTCTTGCATGGGTACTCCTTGTGAGCCGTTGTGGAGTTGAAGTAGAACTTCGCCGGCTTCTCGGGATTGTTGCTTGTGAAGATTACGTCGCGGTCGCCACGTCCTATGTATAGTGCCTCTTTAAATGCGAGAGTGAATGTCTCGTCGCCGACCTTTACCGTACCTTCGCCCTCTCCGACATTGAAGATGCCTAACTCACGGCGTGTCGTGAAATATTCGGCCTTAAGTGGGTCTATTGCCTCAAGTTTCAGTTCTTCCTTTACAGGCATAGCTCCTCCTACAACCATTCGGTCATACATGGAGTAAACCATATTTACCTCGTCGGCAGCAAACACTTTCTCGATGAGGAAATCGCGGCGGATGCGTGCTGTATCGTAGCCTTTTGCATCCTGTGGGTGTGCGGCATAACGCACTTCATAATTTGTTTTCATAACTCTTGTTTGTTTATTGATTTGCTTTTGTCTGCAAAGATAGTGCAAATTGAGTGAAGAACAAAATAAAAAAGGAACTTTTTTGATTTTTTATTCCGAAATGCAGCCTATCTTATCTAAAGATAGTGCAAATTGAGTGAAGAACAAAATAAAAAAGGAACTTTTTTGATTTTTTATTCCGAAATGCAGCCTATCTTATCTAAAGATAGTGCAAATTGAGTGAAGAACAAAATAATAAACGGCTAAAAAAGTGTGAATTACTCATGTTTATATATAAAAAAAGACCTTACGGCAAGCGTAGGGTCTTTTTTGGGGAGTTGGACCAACGGGACTCGAACCCATAATGACAGAACCAAAACCTGTAGTGTTACCATTACACCATGGTCCAATCCTCAGTAATTTCGGTGCAAAGGTAGTGGTTTTTTGCTCCACCACCAAATTTTTTTCGATATTTTTTCTATTTTATGGTGAGAAGATAGTAATTCTTCTTTCCGCGCTGCACCAAAAGGTATTTTCCGTCAATCAAATCCTCTGAAGTGATGACACGGTCGAAGGCTGTGAGTTTCTCCTTGTTGAGCGAAACTCCGCCACCCTGCACGAGCTTGCGCATCTCGCCCTTACTTGCAAACACTGGAGCTGCCTGGGTGAAGATTTCCACTGCTGGCTGACCAAGTTGGTCGGCTGACACAGAAAAATGTGGCACACCATCGAATATGTCGAGAAGTGTCTGCTCGTCAAGTTTCAGCAGCGAGTCCTTTGTCGATTTTCCAAAGAGGATGTTACTTGCCTCAACAGCCATGTCAAGAGCCTCCTTCGAGTGAACGAGAACTGTGGTCTCCTCAGCAAGGCGCTTCTGCAGTACACGTCTGCCCGGATCCTGCTTGTGCTCCTCAATGAGGGCGTCGATGGTCTCATGGTCGAGGCTGGTAAAGATCTTTATGTAACGCTCTGCATCCTCGTCGCTGACATTAAGCCAGAACTGATAGAACTTGTAAGGTGTGGTGCGTTTTGGATCGAGCCAGATGTTTCCGCTCTCTGTCTTGCCGAATTTCTTGCCGTCGGACTTAGTGATAAGCGGACATGTGAGGGCGAAAGTCTCCACCTCGTTGCCCAAGGTGCGGCGAATGAGTTCCGTTCCCGTGGTCATGTTGCCCCACTGGTCATTTCCGCCAAGCTGCAGCTTACAGCCCTTGTGCTGATAAAGATAGAGGAAGTCATATCCCTGAAGCAGCTGATAGGTAAATTCCGTGAACGAGAGACCGTCTCGAGCTGTTCCGTTAAGGCGCTGCTGTACGCTTTCCTTTGCCATCATATAGTTCACCGTGATGTGTTTTCCCACCTCACGGGCGAAGTCGAGGAAAGTGAAGTCTTTCATCCAGTCGTAGTTGTTCACCATCTCCGCCTTGTTAGGCGCATCAGTGTCAAAGTCGAGGAATTTCGCCACTTGCTTCTTGATGCACTCTTGGTTGTGGCGCAATGTCTCGTCGTTGAGGAGATTCCTCTCCTGGCTTTTGCCTGAGGGGTCGCCAATCATTCCTGTGGCACCGCCAACGAGAATGATAGGTTTGTGACCGCAGTGCTGCAGGTGTCGCAACATCATGATGCCGCAGAGGTGTCCAATGTGGAGAGAGTCAGCCGTAGGGTCGGTACCGAGATATGCGGTAACCATCTCCTTTTGCAGCAGTTCTTCTGTTCCCGGCATGATTTGAGCCAACATTCCACGCCATTTAAGTTCTTCAACAAAGTTTTTCATAAAACTTTAATATTTCATTATTTATTTTCAATTTTCAATCTTCAACCTCCTAAGGAACGGGGTCATATCCGCTTCCTCCCCAAGGGTTACATCTCAATATTCTCCACACTGCGAGCAGAAGTCCTTTCAGTGGACCATGCTTTATTATTGCCTGTCGGGCATACTCCGAGCATGTTGGTGTGAAGCGACAAGAGGGAGGTGTGAAGGGAGTGATGACTCTTTGATAAAAGAGGATGGGCAAGAGCAGAAGCCAGCCTAACGCTTTTGAGATAGTCTTCAGGACTTTATTGACCATTTGTCTCATCTCCAGTCTTCTCTTTTGTTTCCCTTAGGTGCCTGTGGACAATCTTCTCTCTAAGCCGTGTGAGCAGTCTTGAGATGCTCTCGTCAATTGCCGTAGAAGGAAAGAGTTCGTCAGCCATGAAGATGAATCCCAAGGCATACGCCATTTTAGCTTCCGAAGCTGCAACCGTCAGGTTGTTCTTGTTTTTCCTGTAAGCCTCTCTGATCTGTCGTTTCACCCTGTTGCGTTTCACCGCCCGTTTGAAATGACGTTTTGAGACGCTGACCAGCACTTGAACCGGCATATCGACAGACTCAACGGGCATATAGACCATTCGGATAGGGTAAGCTACCATCGAACGGTTACCTCCAGCGAAGAGTCTTTCTATAGTCTTCCGACTAATGATGTGTTCGCTCTTGCCGAATGTCATTGTCGGTTTCCCGGTGGCGGTCATCTCTGTCTTTTTTTGTATTTATTCCTCCTCGTGTTCCAGCAGGTAGTGCTGCAGTGCACCCGTCATGGAGGGATATTTCTCTGATGGAGCCTCAAGGTCGAGACGCAGCCCCGCATCCTTCACGGCACGGGCAGTGGCAGGACCGAATGTTGCTATTGCGATGTCTTTCTGCTCGAAATTGGGGAAATTCTTCGTAAGGGCATCAACTCCAACAGGGCTGAAGAAGACAAGCATGTCGTAGTCGAAGTTCTTAATCTCTTCCTCTGTGAAGTCGTTGCTCACTGTTCGATACATCACACACTCGGTGTGCTTGAGATTTTTCGAGTCGAGCAACTTCTTGATGTCATCGTTGTGCACATCGCTCATTGGCACGAGATATTTCTCATTCTTGTGCTTTACCATCTGTGGCAGCATGTCCGCCACCTTACCTGTAGAGCCAAAGAAGATTTTCCTCTTGCGGTAAGGTACATATTTCTGTATGTAGAGCGAGATGGCCTCGGTGACACAGAAATATTTCAGGTCTTCCGAGATGCTAACTCGCAGTTCCTTACACAGCTTGAAGAAATGGTCTATGGCATGGCGCGACGTGAATACGATTGCCGTGTAGTCGCCGATGCTGACCTTCTGCTGGCGAAATTCTTTCGATGTTAATCCCTCTACCTTGATGAAAGGACGAAAAACAAGCTCCACATCAAATCTCTCAGCGATGTTGAAATACGGCGATTTCTCACTGGTTGGCTTTGGCTGTGAAACTAAAATCTTTTTAATCATCAGTGTCCTAAAAATTTATTTTCAAATAATTACCTGTTATCGCCAATGAGCCTATCAAGGTCGCCATCGGCACTGCTTCGAGGGCACAAAAGTACAAAATTATTTGGAAAAAAAAGGGTATTTCGCGAAAAAAGATTGTATAAGACTTGTAAAATGTTAGCAATTTAACAAAAACGACCACAATAATGGAATAAATTGCCACTGTGTTTATAGATAAGTCGAAGTATGACTGCAACAAAACGGCAGGGAAAATCAGCACTCCCTCGGCAGAGGTAATGAACAGCAACGCTTTCAACCATTGTAAATTCTTTTTTTTGCCGAACATGACAGTGTTCACCCATGTGTAGAGAATGTTCCTAAGCATGAAATAGCCTACATTCATGGCAAAGAAAATGGCTATGAGATGATATTGTGAGGAAAGCACGAAGGTGCTGCCAATATAGTTTATGGTATAGAAATACTGCAGAAGCGCCCACAAAAGACATGTGAGCACCACCATGAAGACCTGGAACCTTATCTCGTTTGAAGTCTCGTTGATGCTGCTCTCCCTATGGTTCACGTAGAAAAAGCTTTTTGCCTGTCTGATGAAAAACTGCTTCGATTTGGCATACGACACCATTACTATGATGAAACTGAAAAGGAGAAGCAACGATATGGTATCGTCGCTTCTCACAGTATAGGGGATGGGGTCGCCAGCCACTCCATACCTTCCTCCCGCTATCTCGGGATGGAGCAGAGTGTCCTTGGAGAAGAACGACTCCTTGTAATATTTCGGCAGGCTGACGTCGCGTATGCTCTTTCCTATCCCATGGCCAGGGATATGCAGTGTGTCAGGACGTGAGCTGTATCTTATCTGTTTCGGTTGGAATGTAGCCTGTATGGCGGAGTCTTGCTGTGCAGGTGTAGCGTCCTTTGGCAGCATCCTCAACACTTGGTAAGGATGTCGTGGTTTCGCCGGCCTCTCTATTATGGCCTCAGGCGACAACTGCTGTTCTGTTGTTATGGAATCCTGTAGCATTTCTCCTTGTTATCTTCCTGCTTATCCGAAAAACTCTTTCCTTATGGCATCCACGCAATCCAGCTTCTCCCACGTGAAAAGTTCTACGTCTATTGTCTTTGTCTCGTGGTAGTGGCTCGTGAAGGTTTTCTTTATTGTCTCGGGCTTTCGTCCCATGTGTCCGTATGCCGCCGTCTCGCTGAACATTGGCTGACGGAGTTTCAACGATCGCTCTATAGCCTTTGGACGCAGGTCGAACATCTGCTCGATTTTCCTTGCTATCTCGCTGTCGGTCATCTTCACGTTGCTGCGTCCGTAGGTGTTTACATAAATATTCATAGGACGTGCCACACCGATGGCATAGCTTATCTGTACCAGCATCTCGTCTGCCACGCCGGCTGCGACCATGTTCTTCGCTATGTGTCGTGCGGCGTATGCTGCCGAGCGGTCAACCTTGCTTGAGTCCTTGCCGCTGAACGCTCCACCTCCGTGGGCACCCTTGCCTCCGTAGGTATCTACAATTATTTTGCGTCCTGTGAGGCCGGTGTCTCCATGAGGGCCTCCTATCACGAACTTGCCTGTAGGGTTGACATAGTATTTTATGTCGTCGCCGAAGAGGCTCAGCACATTCTCGTTGGTTATCTTCTCTTTCACCCTTGGCATGAGAATATTGATAACGTCCTCACGTATTTGCGCAAGCATCTTCGCGTCGTCGTCAAACTCGTCGTGCTGTGTAGATACCACAATGGTGTCTATGCGCTCGGGTATGCCCGCATCGCTGTATTGTACGGTCACCTGGCTCTTGGAGTCCGGACGCAGGTAGGTCATCTGTTTGCCTTCCTTGCGTATTTCAGCGAGTGTTGACATTATGAGGTGTGCCAAGTCGAGTGATACAGGCATGTAGTTGTCTGTCTCGTTGGTGGCATATCCGAACATCATTCCCTGGTCTCCAGCACCCTGTTCGTCCTCGTCCTCACGGTCCACGCCACGGTTGATGTCGCCGCTCTGCTCGTGAATGGCGCTCAATATGCCGCATGAGTTACCATCGAACTGATATTCCGCCTTGGTGTAGCCAATGCGTTTTATTGTATTGCGGGCAATGGTCTGCAGGTCGATATATACCCTGCTGCTCACTTCGCCCATTATCACTACCTGGCCAGTGGTAACGAAAGTCTCGCAAGCCACACGTGCCTTTTCGTCGTAGGCCAGGAACTGGTCTAGGATGGCGTCCGATATTTGGTCGGCCACCTTGTCGGGATGTCCTTCAGAGACTGACTCTGATGAGAATAGGTATGACA